>JBJXFC010000383.1:0-2687 GCA_046153915.1 Flavobacteriales bacterium | reverse complement strand
ATATGGGCTATCGTTCAGTTACCAACAACGCCTTCAAAGTGGGAGAATGGGTGAAATACAGAATCCACTACGGTATGATTGATGCCGGTGAAGCAACACTCCTCGTAGAAGAAAGTAAATACAAATTCGGCGGACGTGAAGCATACCACATCGTTGGTGAAGGTAAAAGCCTCGGTTCGTTTGACTGGTTTTTCAAAGTGCGCGATCGTTACGAAACCTATATCGACAAGCAGGGATTGTTTCCACACCGTTTCATCCGCAATTGCGACGAAGGTGGTTACAAAATCGATCAGGACTATACCTTCTTCCCCGAACGCCGCGCCTACAAAGACACGAAAGGTGATGGTTACATGACCCCCGATTTTGTTCAAGACATGCTAAGTGGTTATTACTTCGCACGCACAGTGGATTATTCGAAAGCCAAAGTGGGCGACATCTTTACCATCATGACCATTGTGGATGATGAGATTTATCCGCTTAAAATGAAATACATGGGCAAAGAACAAGTTTCTGTAGATGCAGGAAAATTCAACTGCCTTCGATTCGCGCCTGTAGTTCAAAAAGGACGCGTTTTCAAAAAAGAAGAAGACCTAAGCGTGTGGATTACAGATGACGCCAATCACCTGCCCGTGCTAGCCAAAGCAAAAATTTTGGTTGGTTCGATCAAAATGGAGTTGATGCAATACAACGGATTGGCAAATAGTCTCTCCTTTGCGCAATAAAAGCAGACTTTACTGTCCAGATTTTATATTACCCAAACAAAAAAACCTGCCGGATTTATCTCTGGCAGGTTTTTTAATTTGTTGATCCGGTATTCCGCGAATCGCGGTATATCAGTCGTACTTTGGTTTTTTGTCTTTTTTGGCTGCGCGTTTTTCTTTGATCGTTTTCGTAGCCTCTTTCTTTACTTCTTTCTTGGCATCTTTTGATTTTGACATAGCTGAATTTTTTTTGAGTTACGTTACAAATAAATAAAAATATTCGCAATTGCGCCAAACTTATTCAAAGATATTGCTGACACCTTTTGGTAGTGTTGTGTTAACACTAACCAGTTACATTTGTGGCCAGAATAAATATAGAATAGAATGAAAGCATTAGTAGAAGCATTTCCAAATCACTTGCGCGAAGCCCTCGCTATTGGCCGAGCCGCGCAACTCAAACCGACCTCAAAAAAAATTGATAATATTGTTATCTCCGGTCTCGGAGGTTCAGGAATTGGAGGGAAAATCGTTTCCCAGATCATTGCCGACAAAGCAGCTCTACCCATTATCTGCACCAATGATTATGTATTGCCCGCATTCGTGGGTCCAAATACACTCGTCATCATTAGCAGCTATAGCGGAGATACCGAAGAAACCGTTGCCGCGATGCAGGAAGCAGTGGCAAAAGGTGCCGAAATAGCATGCGTTACCAGCGGTGGTAAGATTGGCGCTTATGCCAAAGAACACGGTTTGAATCATATCCTTATTCCAGGTGGAAATCCGCCGAGAAGTATGTTTGGTTACAGCTCTGTTCAACTATTCTTCGTGCTTCGCAATTACGGCATTGTAGATAGCAGCTTCGAAAAGGAAGTGGAAGCAAGTATTGATTTGATCGAAGGCGATATTCAAAATATCCGCCATCAATCCAAAGCAATCGCCGAACAAATCGTGAGCCGTATTCCGATTTTATACAGTGAAGCGAGTTACGAAGGTCTCGCTATTCGCTGGAGACAACAAATCAACGAAAATTCTAAAATGCTTTGCTGGCATCACGTTTTTCCTGAAATGAATCACAACGAACTCGTAGGTTGGACAGGTGGTGATAACCGCGTAGCTGTGATTATCATTCGCAATGAAGACGACCACAAACGCTCGCAGATTCGCATGGAACTTTGCAAAAAACTGATTGGTGAAAAATGCGACACTGTTATTGAAGCATGGAGCAAAGGCAATAGCCGAATTGAAAGAACGATGTATCTCAATCATCTCGGTGATTGGCTCAGCATCGATTTGGCAGAAATTCGCAACGAAGACGCAGTGGCCATTCCAGCCATTATCTTCCTAAAAAATGAATTGAGCAAAGTGTAATCACTTTTTTGTCATACATCATGAAGCAGACATCCGGTTTACCCGGATGTTTGTATTTACAACTACACAAAAAGAGAATTGAGTCAGTCGAAGAATAAATCGGTGCTTTTTCAGGATCTGGGTCTGATGGATTACAAAGCCTGCTGGGATTTGCAGGAGCGTATTTTTAATCGCACGGGTCAGCAAAAACTCGATAACAGAAATAAGCCCGAAGAAGAGCAAATCACAACAGAGAATTATCTCTTTTTTGTCGAGCATCCTCATGTCTATACACTCGGAAAAAGTGGAGATCTCGCCAATTTACTTTTGGATGAAGAAGCCTTGAAAGAGGTGGATGCCAGCTTTTACGCTATCAATCGTGGAGGTGATATAACGTACCACGGACCGGGTCAAATTGTGGGTTATCCCATCATCGATCTCGACCATTTTTTTACTGATATCCACAAGTATTTGCGTTATCTCGAAGAGGCCATCATTCTTACTCTAAAAGAATATGGAATTGCTGCTGGTCGAATCGATGGATTAACCGGTGTCTGGCTCGATGAAACCAATCCTTCAAAGGCCAGAAAGATTGCCGCACTTGGCGTAAAATGCAGTCGCTGGGTTACCATGCACGGA
>JBJXFC010000046.1:0-44772 GCA_046153915.1 Flavobacteriales bacterium | reverse complement strand
AATTTTCCAACAAGGTGAAATCTGATTTCATAGTAACGTGAAGGTTTAATACCGTATTGATGCATGATCGTCAGTACCTCGTGCCTGTGATTCCATTCATCGATTTCGATTTGCCTGATAGCAGCTTTCTCCGCGGCACTTTTAACGGATGCAGCATGACCCTGATAAGCAAAGGCAGCGGCTTTTTCTGCAGAATACGCCATGCGCAATAGATCCACCAAAGCCTTGTGTTGTAGGTTCATGTTTCAGAGATTCGATTTTTAGAATCCAATCCGCAAACTACAACAATACAAAGTTGAGCATGTTTATTTTTGGATATCTGTTTTGAAAGTGATCTCAGTGTTGGATTTCAACAATTGCATGCACGGAGTTGTGGGATGTTACAATCTTCAAAATGTACACGCCCGATGCAATCATTCCAACATCCATGGCCCATGATTCACTTGTGCAAATATCACGTTTTACCAATTGTCCGTTTTGAGTGTATAGCTCAATATCTACTGGGAGAGCAATGTCTTCCGGCAGAGTAATATGCAGCAGGTCGTTTGCAGGTTGGGGATAAATCCGATGGGTGCTTTCGACTAATGCATTGTGTATCGACGAAGGGAAACCATCTACCAGTGGCAATGAAAGAAAGGATGCGTTGATCGAGGCTGTGTGCACGGTATTGGTTGCAATAATTGGAGAAACAAGCGTGTCACCATTTACATTGGGGTACATTTCGGCTCCTGTATTCATATTGCGATTAAAGCGCGGGTAGTTGCTGGAAGTAATATCCAGGCGTATTTGATGTCCGGCAAGAAAAGTAATGGCAGTATTGGGAAATTCGATTATACAATCGTAGACCTCACCGGGCTCCATAAAACTTTCATCCGCTTGCTCATACCCATTTTTGAATCGCATTCTGAATGCTCCATCACAAACAAACATACTTCGGCCATCGGGATAGACATCGCATAATCTCGCAGTAAAATCAGTATCAGATGTTGTGCTACTCACCTTTAAATGAACTGTTGCCTTGCCGCGCATTGTCACATTATCTAACAGCACATTTGTATCAAATATCAATATATCGTTTCGGCTTTCAACGAGAGGTGCCTGATCATAAGGGCCTTGTTCCAGATCACTGCGCAAAGTTGGGCCGCCTATAGTTGGAGATGGATCGTTGGGATTGTATTCCAGAGTGATGGAGCTGGCATCAGTGGGCATCTGAGTATTGAGTTCACCGGTGCTATGCAAAAAAAGCGATACGGGTTGAGTGTCTGCAGTTGGCCAGGCATTGCTGGTTTGCCATGCATTAAGTCCCATCTGATAAAATTGAACAGTTGGGGTATCATCCCAGCCGTTGTCAATGTTTTTGAGGTAATGATCAAAAAAGACCCATACCAGTGAATCGCTCCATCCGGCAGCGTTTGGATACTCAAGTTCTCCCTGCACTTCTCCACCCATGCTTGCAGTTCCATTGCCACCATGACCCCATGGCCCCATAACCAGCCGGTGTTTGTCTTGCACATCAGCAGGCGATTCGTTCTGAAGGCCTTGGAAAAAGTGGAGCATGGTTTCAACATTGTGATCATACCAACCACCCATCATGAGTGCAGGTACCTCAATTTGGTCGGGATAATAATTGAGTGATTCGGAAAGAGTCCAAAGGAAATTTTGGTAGGGATTTGAAATAATGAGTGGACTTATACCAAATCCGAGATTGTCCAATTGTTCAACATATTCTGTGCGCAAAGCACCGCCAGGGTAGTAGTCGAGATAATCAAATTGCGGCGAGGCAACTAGCGGTGCAATACATTTCAGATTGGGTGGATTTTGTGCTGCGGTCTGAAATTGGATGTTTCCCAATGCGGAAGGCCCCCAGGATCCTACATTGCCATCACACCAGGTTTGGGATGCAATCCATTGCACGCAAGAGTATCCGTCCTGGCCACCCGTTGGAGATCCAGAGTAAGCAGCGTCCGACGATCCCCAAAAACCCCTCCAGTCCACAATAACGATTGCGTATTCCATACCGGACTGATTTTGACCAATGCCGATCGGTAAACCAAAATGATACAGGTTTTTGTTGTATGGAGTTTGAATCAAAATGACAGGTCCGCTTGTCCATGAATCAGGCAAATAAATATCGGCTTCCAGCGTAGAATCATCACCCATAGGTATTTCTACTTCGGTCCAGTCGAGCTGGGCAACAACAGTTCCTGCAAATGGAAAAGTAATCAAACAACATAAGATGAATTTTAGGGGAATGGAATTTTTCATTCTGTTCAGATTGCTAACGAAAGTAGAAAAAATCCCGTTCAGGTCCAATTTTTTCCCGTTAGTCTTCTTTGACTTTTTGTTTAACAAAAGGTTTATTTGTTTTGAATGTGGATAACCGTGTATGTTTCTTAAAGACGCACTCGGTTAAGTGGTTTAGTTAGTGTGAGAGAGCCGGCATTCAATCGTTGAGTGGCGGCTTTTTCTTTTTCGGGCAAAAAAAAAGCCTGCCCCAAATGAGGCAGGCTCTTTTGAAATTAGTTTTATTAAACAACTCCCTGGTCCAACATAGAATCTGCAACTTTTACGAAACCGGCGATATTCGCCCCTTTCACATAGTTGACAGAATCACCATCCGTTCCATATTTCACACAAGCAGCGTGAATGCTTTTCATAATGTTGTGCAAACGTTCATCCACTTCTTCGCGGCTCCAGGAAAGGCGAAGTGAGTTTTGAGACATTTCCAATCCCGATGTTGCAACACCGCCTGCGTTAGAAGCTTTGCCCGGGGCAAATAGAATTTTTTTGGCAAGAAATACATTGGTAGCTTCAAGTGTGCTCGGCATATTTGCTCCTTCAGCCACACAAATACATCCATTCGCAACGAGTGTATTTGCATCAGCTTCCTGAAGTTCGTTTTGTGTTGCACATGGAAGTGCGATATCACATTTTACACCCCAAGGTGTTTTGCCGGCAACATATTCGCATTTGTATTTATCAGCGTATTCTTTGATACGACCGCGTTTTACATTCTTCAACTCCATGATAAAAGCAAGTTTTTCTGCAGAAATTCCATCTTTATCATAAACATATCCATCGCTGTCTGAAGCTGTAACAACAGTTGCTCCAAGTTGAGTAGCTTTTTCGATTGCGTATTGTGCCACATTTCCGGATCCGGAAACCACGACCGTTTTTCCGGTAAAATTGTGGCCCTTGGTTGCCAGCATTTCTGCAGCAAAATAAACGGTTCCATAGCCAGTTGCTTCCGGGCGAATGAGTGAACCGCCCCAATTGCGACCTTTACCAGTAAGAACTCCTGTAAATTCATTGCGGAGGCGTTTGTATTGACCAAACATGTAACCGATTTCGCGGCCACCAACTCCTATGTCTCCAGCAGGAACGTCTGTATCGGCGCCAATGTGGCGAGCCAATTCCGTCATAAAACTTTGGCAGAATGCCATCACTTCACGGTCACTTTTTCCTTTTGGATCAAAGTCAGATCCACCTTTACCACCGCCCATTGGCAGGGTTGTCAAAGAATTTTTAAAAATCTGCTCAAATCCCAGGAATTTCAGCACTGACAGATTCACCGATGGGTGAAAACGCAACCCGCCTTTGTAAGGGCCAATTGCGCTGTTGAATTCTACGCGGTATCCACGATTGACATGGATTTCTCCTTTGTCATCTACCCAGGGAACCCTGAAGATCAAAGTGCGCTCGGGTTCGGCAATACGCTGCAGAATTTTTGCAGTTTTGTATTTGGGGTTTTCTTCGATGTAGGGAATAACTGCTTCAGCTACTTCCTGCACGGCTTGCAAAAACTCAGGTTCATTAGGGTTTTTGCTTCTGATATCGGCCATGAAGGCGTCTATCGCTGCTTGATATTTACTTGCCATTATGCAATTTATATTTTTAAAGTGATTTTTTAAAAACGGGGGCGAAAGTAATAGTCAGGGTCGATTGAACAAGGTCAAAATATAAACCAATTGGGGTGAGTAAGCTTCAAAGTGTATTTTTGTGCCAGAATTAATCGTTTCAAACCATGAAAAACTTGACTTTCGTACTCAATGCATTGATAATAAGTGCAATTTTATTTTCCAGTTGTAAAAAAAAGGATTCAGAAGAAGTTATTATCGATACGGGAGGAATAACCATTACCCCTGTTGAGTCGATAACTGCTGACATTGGAGGGAATCCATTTCAGGCATCGACCATAATTCATCAATTGCTGGATGAAACAACACACGTTTTTATTGCCACCTCTATTTCAGGCGATATTCTAACAATTCGTGTGGAGGACCTTTCACCTGGTACCTATGATATTGATTTTGACATTCCAACAATTACCTTGTTTACAGGCGGTTACCTATATGATCAATCCCCTTCAGCAACTGGTAATATTGTGATTTCTACCAATGCGGACAACCGGATTTCAGGCACATTTGAGACCGCGGTAAATAATATCGCCGAAACAGGTCAAACGATTGAAGTAACAGGCGGAATTTTTACGGATGTATCTTATTAGGAGGAAGTTATATTTCCAAAAATAAACGGGGCCCCATTGCTGAGACCCCGTTTATTTGTTTAGGAAATCATGAAATCTTGATCATATTCTTCAAGCCGGAGAGGCAGGCAGAGCTACAACCAATGCTTTTAGTGGATAGAATCCGAATACTAAGACTTAATGAAATGGGATGAGTTGCTTCTGTTTTGAAAAAAATCTTAGACAACCATCAAATTGCATCCTCGCACATCGGCATGATCATATCTGCCAGTAATTTCAAAACTGCCATCCAAATGGATAATTCCCAGATCATCTGTAGCAATGAAACTACATGAATTTACATTGGCCAAATCAATTATATTGATTCCTCCTCGGCCAAAACCAGCTACTGCCAATGGATCTGCTGTTTCCCGAACGCAGAACTTCATCCAGGGCGGACAACGAAATAGGCCTTTGCCTTGCGAATAGGCCTGGGATAATAATTCTGTCATACCATATTCGGAGTGAATCACTTCCAGGCCAAACGAATCTTGCAAAACCTGATGAACCTCAGAACGGGTCATTTCTTCCCGTCGGCCTTTCATTCCGCCAGTTTCCATGACGATGGTCGAAATAAGTTTCCCGGGGTATTGAGCTGCAAAATCAAGCATGGCAAAAGTGACTCCAATTAAAATCGTCGGAATGCCCTTTTCTTCGTTTAATCTCAGTTTTTGATTTAATTCAGCATAATCATGCAGGTAAAAACCGCTACCGAGATGCTTAGTGGCCAAAATCAAATCCCGCATCATAAATACCAACGAGCTGTTTTCCCTTTCAAGATAAGATGGAAGCAGAGCGAGGAAACAGAATTGTGAAGGGTTGCCATAAAAATGCTCGAAACCCTGCGTGAAACTTCTACGGTATAGGGCCAAATCAGCAACGTCATGTCTGCTGGCAGCCATACCGGTCGTACCGCTGCTTTGAAAAGTGATCTCACTTTGAGCAAAGTCCTTAATTACCCTGTGTGTTTTAAAAAAACGGATCGGTAGAAATGGTATTTTTTCCGGAGATTTTATAGAAGCCGGTGCAATCTTTAGATGATTTACATAGTTATGGTAAATAGCAGTATGATTGTACTGATAATTGAATAGTTCGATAGCGAGTTCCGCCAATTGGCCTTCATTTTCGATAGAAAATAGCGTGTCGATGTGGTTGAAAATATTTGCCATTGATCTGAATTGCAAATGAAACTTAGGATAGATTTGATCCAATGAAACAAACGATAATTATTTTAATAGTGTTGTCAGGATTGCTCTTGGGCTGCCTAAAGAGGGAAAAATACCCGGATGAACCGCGCATTGCGCTGTACAGCTTCGTAATTGAACCCGATTCGGCCACGTTGACGTTCACATTTACGGATGGTGATGGAAATTTTGGATTGAATGATACGAACTTTATAGATGCAGAAGATTGTCCGAAAAACTACAATCTTTTCTGCGAGTATTATGAAAAAATAAACGGCGAATGGGTTTGGATTGAGTTAAACCCATGCACCAATCCAGATGTTCAGCCGTTTTATTCAAGGGTACCATTCGCTGAACCTTCAGGACAATTTAAGGCACAGAAGGGCGAGGTGAAGCTCGTTATGGATGATTATTATCTTGATTCTGAGCATGATACATGTAAATTTGAGATTTATGTGGTTGATTTACCTCAGAACAAAAGCAATGTAATATCAACTCAGGAGTTTGTAAAGCCACAGTGATATTGAACAAGTGGGAATTGGTTAAAAAGGCATTTTACGGCGGGTTATTCACTTGGAATTGAGGATAACTGGCACGATTTAAGATAAGTTTTTTAAAGCAACCATCAGACATTAGTAACGTCTAAGCTATGGATTGCAAAAACTAATTTACTAAAACCAAAAATTTGGAGGGTTCTATTATGGACAAAAATTTTTTCACCGTTCTCTTTGAAGATTATCCAGGATATCTTGCAATGGGAGTATTCGTAGTCATTATTGGCGCTGTTGGAGGAGCAAAACTCTTTGCAAAAGCAGGTAAGCCTTGGGTTGCTGCGTTTGTGCCAATTTGGAACGTTATTACTGTTTTGAAGATGGTTGGCCGCCCGGCGTCTCATATCGCCTTCTTCCTTGTACCTGTCTACAATATCTATTTCTTCTTCAGACTTTGCATTGAAATAGCTCAGACTTATGGTAAATATAGCACCACAGAGTACGTTCTCGTTTGTTTATTGAATGTATTCTATATTCTAAACCTTGCTCTCGCATACAATGAAGAGTATCAGGGACCGGTTTATGGTCGTGATCTTAAAAACGTTGCCGAAAATAATCCGGCTTTGGTCTAAGAAATTTGTTCCCTTTGATATGAAGGCCTTTCCTAGCGAAAGGTCTTTTTTTTGTTTTGACATCGACGCCTCGTTTGCGGCACATTGAAAATTCGTTTGCTTCTGAACAAAATGTGTCACTTTTGGTTTTGAGCTATATCTTGCTCGAGTTATGCGCGCCAAAATTGGAATAATAGGAAGTGGTTTTGCTGGTTTGGCGGCGGCATGTTCGCTAGCTCAGAAAGGACATGAGGTAACCATTCTCGAGAAAAACGCTTCAGTTGGCGGTAGAGCCAGAGTGCTGCACGAAAACAATTTCGTTTTTGATATGGGGCCATCGTGGTATTGGATGCCCGACATATTCGAAGATTTTTTTGGATCGTTTAATAAAAAAGTCAGCGATTATTACCATTTAATAAGACTCGATCCTTCTTATCAGGTCATTTTAGAAAAAGGCGAGAAAATTCGAATTCCTGCAAGTTTGGGAGAATTTAAAACCCTTTTGGAAACCATTGAACCCGGCGCTGGAAAGTCTCTGGATGCGTTTTTGCAAGAGGCGAAAGTGAAGTACGAAAGCGGCATGCGCAAGTTTGTGTGGAAACCTTCTCTTAGCGTAATGGAGTATGCAGACTTTAAACTTGTGAAGGAAAGTTTCAGGCTGCAGCTTTTTGCGAATATGAAGACGCATTTGAGAAAGTATTTTTCCCATCCTGACATTCTCAAACTGCTCGAATTCCCTGTTTTGTTTCTTGGAGCAAAGCCTGAAAAAACTCCGGCACTTTACAGCATGATGAATTACGCTGATATTACACTGGGAACCTGGTATCCGCAGGGAGGCATGTTCAAAATTGTTGAAGGAATTACAAAACTTGCTGAAGAACTCGGCGTGAAAATTCTGACCAATCAGGAAGTAAAGAGTATTCAAGTTCAAGGAAAATTGACTACGGGAGTCAAGACCGCTGCAGATGATTTTCAATTTGATGTTGTAATTGGTGCCGGCGACTACCACCACATTGAAACCAATTTGTTGGAGAAAAAGCATAGATCCTATTCAGATGAATATTGGAATTCGCGCGTTATGTCTCCATCGAGTTTGTTGTTTTATGTGGGCGTAGATAAAAGGATTGATGGGCTTGAGCACCACAATTTGTTTTTTGATGAGCCATTTGAAGCTCACGCAACCGAAATCTATGATGCACCGAATTGGCCAGAAAAGCCTTTGTTTTATGTGTGTTGTCCTTCGAAAACTGATAATACCGTTGCACCCACCGGCGCTGAAAATTTATTCATCCTGATTCCTGTTGCACCGGGATTGCACAGTGATGAAACACTCCGAAAAAAGTATTTTGATGTGTGCATGGAAAGAATGGAAAAACACTTTGGACAGTCGATCCGCCAAAATGTTATTAGTTACCGATCCTATGCCCACGAAGAGTTCATCGCTGATTATCACTCCTTCAAAGGCAATGCGTATGGCCTTGCCAATACCTTGATGCAAACTGCTTTTTTGAAACCCAGAATGAAAAGCAAAAGAATAGACAATTTATTTTATGCAGGTCAGCTGACGGTGCCTGGCCCGGGAGTTCCACCTAGTTTAATCAGTGGTCAGATCGCGGCCTCTGAAGTTGACAAATACCTGAAAATAAAAACACCTGTTACCGCGCGTTTAAAACCATGAACAACCAGAAAAAAATATTTGATGAATTGTGTATCTCGTGCAGCCGAAGTACCACTTTGAAGTATAGCACGAGTTTTAGTTTCGGCATCAAAGGACTTGGTTCGAGATTTCGAAATCCCGTTTATTCCATTTATGGCTTCGTGCGATTTGCCGATGAAATAGTTGATACTTTTCATGATTATAACAAAGGTGAACTACTTGCGCGGTTTCGGCAGGATACCGTGAATGCCATTCATGATAGAATTTCATTGAACCCTATCCTCAATAGTTTTCAGAAAGTTTATCATGAATACAATTTGGATTGGTCCCTGGTAGATCAATTTCTAATAAGTATGGAGATGGATCTGGAGCAGAAAGAGTATGATCGTTCTCGCTATGAAAACTATGTGCTTGGATCTGCCGAGGTAGTTGGTTTAATGTGTTTAAAGGTATTTACTGAAAACCTTGATTCTTTTTACGAAGAATTAAAACCGTATGCAATGCGACTTGGAGCGGCCTTTCAGAAGATCAATTTTTTGCGTGATGTAAAGGCGGATTTTGAAGGACTTGGTCGGGCGTATTTTCCGGGATTGGACTTCAACAAATTCACCAGCGAGCAAAAGAAACTTATCGAAAAGGAAATTGCTGAAGACTTCGAATACGCTTATCAGGGGATTTTAAAATTGCCCAAGGATGCGCGTTATGGAGTGTATATGGCGTACGTGTACTATCTCAGATTGTTTAAGAAAATTAAAGCACTGCCCCACACTCGAATAATGGAAGAGCGCATTCGAATTCCCAATCAGAGCAAAATAGCATTGATGTTGCGCACCTATGTTCAACACAACCTGAATTTACTGTGATTAAAATAGGCCTGATAATTCTCTTGATATTTAAATCTGTTGCAGCTGAAAGCCAGTTTGAACAATTGCGCGTTCTGTTTTTTTCGTGCAACTCAATAGAAGGCAAGAAAAATTTCTATGAAGCCACCCGGAATCTTGATTTGAACAAAGCGGAAAACAAAGCCTATCAAGGTGTTGCAACGGCTATGTATGCAGATGTAGCAGAGTCAGTTTCCGATAAAATCAGCTATTTTAATGCGGGCAAAGAATTACTCGAACAGGCCATATCGGCAGATTGGTACAATGCTGAAATTCGATTTTTGAGATTTAGTGTTCAGGCCGAAGTTCCTTTTTTCCTTGGCTACAGCGACAAAAAGGAGGAAGATGCATTGGTAGTTCTGGATGCTTTGTACAACGCCAAAATTGATTATAAAACCGAATTCTGGAAAAAAGCACTAAAGTTCATGGTCGACTCCAATGAATTAAAGGATGAAACTGAAACGGAACTGAGGAGATATACTGTATGAGTGAAGATTGCGTTATACTAGTTGATGATTTGGATAATCCAATTGGAGAAATGGATAAGCTGGAAGCCCATAAGCAGGCCAGGCTGCATCGCGCATTTTCTGTATTCATCATGAACGAAGCGGGCGAAATGCTTCTCCATAAAAGAGCTCTGGAAAAGTACCATAGCGGAGGTCTTTGGACCAATGCCTGTTGTTCCCATCCCCGCCCTGGAGAATCTGTTTTGCAGGCCGCCAATCGGAGATTGGATGAGGAAATGGGAATGTCGACTGAATTGAGCGCATTATTCCATTTT
This sequence comes from Flavobacteriales bacterium, assembly GCA_046153915.1. GTDB lineage: Bacteria > Bacteroidota > Bacteroidia > Flavobacteriales_D > Sanyastnellaceae > JANNVZ01. The sequence goes on along the minus strand of JBJXFC010000046.1, from coordinate 34,642 downwards.
AGTTATTATGCCAAATTCGAAAATGGTCTTACCGAATACGAGCTGGATCACGTAGTTTTGGGCTATTCGGAAGTTGATCCCCAACCGCAACCTTCTGAAGTAATGGACTATCGCTGGATGCCGCTTGAGGAGTTGTTATATGAACTGAATGAAAATCCGGAGCGTTATACCGTTTGGTTTAGAATAGCTTTACCCCGGTTATTGGAGTTCATCGAAACCAAATCTGAAAATTCAACGAAACAATGACATTTTTTTTCATCACATTGGTAACGTTTATTGTCATGGAGGGAGTCACCTGGGCAACACACAAGTATGTTATGCATGGCCTGATGTGGTTTTTTCATGAAGATCACCACAACCCGGATAAAAGTTTTTTCGAAAAAAACGATGCCTTCTTTTTGATTTTCGCTATTCCAAGTTTTTTACTTATGTTATTTGGTGCATTGGCAGAATTTGATTGGCGTTTTTTTATCGGGCTTGGCATTATGTTCTACGGCTTCGCTTATTTTTTAATTCACGATGTGCTCATTCATCAGCGCTTTAATTGGTTTAAGCGGACTGACAATGTCTATTTCCGCGCAATACGCAAAGCACACAAAGTTCATCACAAACATTTGGGCAAAGAGAAAGGAGAGTGCTTCGGCATGCTGTATGTGCCACCAAAGTATTTTCGTGAAGCTCTTTCGTACCAGGCGAAAAGAAAAAACTGAGCATGCCTTTTGTCAATCCGCACTATTATTATTTTTTTGTTGATTTAGGATGTTTCCTTGTGCCATTCCTATTTAGTTTCCATCCCAGGTTGCGTTTTTATTTGCATTGGAAATCATACGCAATTGGTGCGCTTTTTATGTCGGCTCTTTTTATCCCATGGGATATCTTTTTCACGGCAAAGGGTATTTGGGGATTTAATGACGCTTACACCATTGGCTCAAGGCTAGGTGGATTGCCATTGGAAGAGTGGTTTTTTTTTCTGTGTATTCCATACGCTTGCCTATTTACGTATCATTGTTTTAAGCTCTTGATCAAACGTCCCATGTCAGAAATCTGGGGAGTGCGTTTTGCATGGTTCACAGTGGTGTTGACAATGGCAATAGCAATCATCCACTTAGGGCGATGGTACACAGTAGCTGCGCATGGGCTTTGCGCGCTCTTTTTGATAATCCATTTGCTTCTAATAAAAACCAGATACCTCAATTGGTTTTTTATGATGTATTTAGTAATTCTCATTCCATTTCTTTCCTCCAATGGCATTTTGACCGGACTCGATTTCTGGAATTACCCGTTCATCAATACATCTCCGGATTCTATTTCCGAAAAAATTGTCTGGTATAACAACGATCACAATCTGGGATTGCGTTTCTTCAGCATGCCTGCAGATGATTTGGCTTATGGCATGCTCATGCTGCTTATGGTTGTAACCGGGTATGAGTGGGCCGAGAAAAGAAGGGTGTCCACTACCTAAAGATAAGCGCGAGAGTGTACAAAAAAACGAGGAAGACGGTTTGAATAAGAGCCATTGAAATCGCCCCGGAATTTTTGTGAGTTACAAAATCGTCGCCAGCCGCAGCGCATGTCAGCATTGAAATACCGAAGTATCCAATGGAATGAAAGAATGGAGGATAATTCATGTCCTTATAACTCCAGAATCCAATTTTGAATGCCGGTAATTGAGCGAAGGCATCAAGAGCCGTCATGCATAATGCCGCAACCAAAACAGTTTTCCAATATCCCTGTATGCGCAGCACGTAGCGCGAAACCTGCATCATCATGAGCGTGTTTGAAAGCCAGATGGCTCCACAAACAACAGGCACGGCGAGAATGGATTTCCCAAAAAGATTGCCATAGCCGTATTTACCGAAAAGGATTCCTCCCTGCACACCCATTACTTCAATGGACCATCCAGCAAGAATCAAAAGCAAAAATTTGAAGACAAAGAGCTGCGTTTTTTGATTGTGAGTCAGAAAAAGAAAAATAACAACAAGCCAAAGCACAATTGGAATCTGATCGAGCACCTGACTCCTTGGAATGGCTGTTCCCCATGCACCTATCAGAAATATGAGCCCAATTGCACGATCAATACTGCGCTTGTACCGGAGATAATACGATGCAGATTGGTCGATCGGTTCTTCTGAATTCGTCATTTATCTTTTCGTATTTCCAGTGTTGTGCACACTGCATGATGGTCGCCAAATTTTTCCGGGAGTGTTTCATACTCAATAGCATGAAATCCTTTGCTGTGAAGCACGTAGTCAATTCTAAAGGAAGGAAACACGCCAATATATGTATTGCCAATGCCGGTGCCAGCTTCCAAAAAGCTGTCTTCCAAAAGATCCGAAAGCGATTCATAGGAGTAGGAGACCGGAGTGTCGTTGAAGTCGCCGGTGAGAATTATTTCATAAGGGCATTTTTTTATGCTTTCTGCTATCCTCGACACCTGTTCTTCTCTTTTCACAAAAGCAATTTTCAGTCGACGGGCGATGCGTTTACTTCCATTTTCAAGTTCTTCCTGATTTTTGTTACCGTCAACCAATGCGTAATCTTCCGGTTTGAATCGGATGCTTTGCAGATGAGCGTTGTAAATACGTACAGTATCAGAACCCATTTTTACATCGGCATAGATGCAAAAATTATTGGGGTCGCTGGCGAAGGGAACAAAACCTTTTGAAAGGATGGGGTACCTTGAAAACAATGCCACACCGAAGTATTGTTTGCCCGTGGTGGCGTGCGTGTATTTTTCGTGGTAATATTTGGTTGGCAAAAATTTAAGCAAAGTATCCCGGGTTTCAAAAACACCATTTCTGTCGGTGTGATAAAATTCCTGGAAGCACAATATGTCGGCCTGTTCTCTTTCAAGCACATCAAAAATTTTGTTCCTGCGTCCTGTCTTTTTATTTTCTTCGTAATACCCAAAAAGATTGACGTTGTAGCTGATTACTTTTACATATTGATGTCCGTCTTGTCTTGCAGTGCTAAAGGAAAATTGGAAAAAATCGGTGAGGTGATTAATTCCCAGGAGAATGAAAGCAAGGGAAATCAGGAGGAATTTGCGCTTGCGGAAAAACCAGAATAATACAAACAGCAGGTTGATAGCCAGAATGAATGGATAAGCAAGTCCAAAAAGTGCTACATAACCCAATGAACTCGGAGGGATGTGCGTAGCGAGATAGGCCAATAGCAATGCCAGCACTGCACCGATATTCAATGTGAGTAAAACAAGATTGAGTCTTGATTTTTTTTTGGATTTTACCTCATTCATAGATAGCTGATTCCGGATTTCCGGCAACGTAAATCACGCCATTTCATGCAAATGTAATAGGCGAGGCTCATTTGAACTTCTCAAGACTTGTTGGCGGGTAAATGTGAGAAATTATGGAAAATCCATTTGCACACCATGTCTGGTTGTCCTCACTTTCACATCCAAATTTGGCGGTCTATGAAGTTTAGCGAAATAGAAGTATTTTATTTTCTTGGCATCGGTGGCATCGGTATGTCTGCACTGGCGCGTTATTTTCATTCGAAAAATGCCATCGTTTTGGGGTATGATAAAACTTCGACACCGCTCACCACCGAGTTGGTGATAGAAGGCATCTCCGTTCATTTTGATGATTCTGTTCTTGAAATACCATCTGTAGCAAAACATACCGATAAATCCCGTGTATTGGTGGTCTATACGCCTGCAATTCCTGCGGATAGTATCGAATTGAATTGGTTCAGGGCAGAGGGCTACACCATGATGAAACGTTCTCAGGTTCTTGGATTGATTACCGAGAATACAAAGACCATTGCGGTAGGAGGAACACACGGAAAGACCACAACAAGTACGCTTATAGCCCATATTCTGTATGATTCCGGTAAGGGTTGCAATGCTTTTCTTGGAGGAATCGCGAGCAATTATCAAACAAACCTGCTCCTTTCTCCGGATTCTGAATGGACAGTGGTGGAAGCTGATGAATACGACAGGTCTTTCCTCACGTTAACACCCACAATCAGTGTAATTACGAGCATGGACGCTGATCATTTGGACATTTATGGATCCCATGAATACATGTTGGACTCGTTTCGTTTGTTTGCAGACAAAACCCGGCCAGGTGGTGTGCTTTTTCATCGGGCAGGATTACCGCTGGCGACCGAGGGGAAGCCATATGAAATCCTGAGTTATTCTGCGCATGGCAATGCCCAATTTCAGGCTATCAACCTGGGAGTGCATCAGGGAAAATACACCTTCGATCTCAGCGTTGATTCAGGAGTTCAAAAATATGTGTTTGAAAAGCTTGAGCTCGGATTGCCGGGCAGACACAATGTGGAAAATGCTGTAGCGGCATGCGCAGCGGCGCTCCACGCAGGGGTTGATGAACAAGCATTGCGAAAAGCGCTGGCCTCATTCAAAGGAGTACGAAGGCGTTTTGAGTACCGGGTGCGCAAGGAAAACATCATTTTGATCGATGATTATGCGCACCATCCTGAAGAACTGAAGGCGTGCATTAACAGTGTTCGTGAATTGTATCCTGACAAAAGGATAACGGGAGTATTTCAACCGCATCTTTTTTCCAGAACGCGCGATTTTGCTGATGAATTTGCCCGAAGTCTCGAGCTTTTGGACGACATAGTTCTACTTCCGATATATCCTGCCCGGGAATTGCCAATGGAAGGAGTTCATTCACAAATGCTGTTGGATAAAATCTCGAAATCAGAAAAAATACTTGTCGGAAAAGGTGGGTTATTAGCTGAATTAAGGAATAAACCACGCGAAATCATTCTGATGTTGGGTGCCGGTGACATAGACGCACTGGTACCGCAGGTTTCAGAAGCTTTCGGTGGAGATTGAGATCCATGATTCAGGAAAAGAACACATTGCAAAAGGAAATCCAGCGCCGGAAACGCCGCAGGAAAATAGCTGTCAATGCATTGGCTATTGGTGGCGCACTTGCCCTGTTTTCTCTTCTGGGCTTCGTTCATCACAGTCAAAAAAACACGATTTGTAGGAAACTCGAAATTGAAATTGAGGATTCCAATGGACAGACGTACCTTGATGAAAAGATGATTGCTTCACTTGCCAATCAGGCCACGTCTGAAATTGTGGGAACTGAAATAAACGACATCAAAATTTCGGCTATTCACAAAAAAATTAGCGAGAATTCGACTGTAAAAGAAGCGCATGTATATACTTCAGTGGATGGCCGATGTATTATCCACGTGAAGCAACGTTCCCCGATAGCCCGGATTTTTAACAGCAACGGTACCAGTTTTTATCTTGATCAGGAAGGTTTTACCATGGCGCTTTCTGACTTGTACACCGCTCGTGTTCCGGTGTTTGTGGGCAATATTGATGAAAAAATGCTGGATACAAGTATTCTCACGTATTCAGAGGATGCCGGATTTAATGAGCAATCACAGTTGGATGATGTATTTGAGTTTACCAAATATCTCCAGGGCAACGAATTCTGGCAGGCTCAGGTAGAACATGTTTACATCAATGAAGACGGAGAATTTGTTATTGTGCCACGGGTGGGAAATCACCGAATCAATATGGGCACCGCGACTAATCTGGAAGAGAAATTTAAGAAATTAATGGCCTTTTATGCCAATACCATTCATACCCGTGATTTGAACCAATACAGTTCCATACTTGTGGAGTATGATGGACAGATTGTTTGTGTGAAAAGATAGTTTTTTTGATAGTCAGTGGAGACTGACAAAGTGAAGTAGCCAACCGTAACCAACATAGATTATGAATTCAGAAATTGTAGTAGGACTGGACATTGGAACGACAAAAATTGCCTGTCTTGTAGGACGTAAACTCGAAAACAACAAGATAGAGATTTTGGGTATCGGTCGAAGCGAGAGCATAGGTGTGACTCGCGGTGTCGTTAGCAATATCGAAAAGACTGTGGCCAGTATCCGCACTGCCGTGGAAGAAGCAGAGCGGGAGAGTGGTGTAAATATTCGTTTAGTGAATGTTGGTATCGCAGGCCAGCACATTAAAAGTTTGCAGCACCGCGGCATGCGCACTCGCCGCAACATGGACGATGAAATTACACGCCTCGATATCGATGCGCTGATAGACGATATGTACAAACTGGTAGTGCTTCCGGGTGAAGAAATCATCCATGTACTTCCACAGGAATTTACAGTTGACAGCGAAACGGGCATCAAAGATCCAATCGGTATGGCGGGAATTCGTCTTGAAGCCAATTTCCATATTATCACGGGCCAATTAACGGCGATCAAAAATATTTACAAATGCATTACCAAAGCGGGCTTAACTGTTGACGCACTTACTCTGGAGCCACTTGGAAGTGCTGCTGCCGTTTTAAGCGATGAGGAAAAAGAAGCTGGTGTGGCATTGATCGATATTGGTGGTGGTACAACGGATATTGCAATCTTTCAGGATGGAATAATCCGGCATACTGCTGTAATTCCTTTTGGAGGAAATGTGATTACGGAAGATATTAAGCAAGGATGCACTATCATGCGTAATCAGGCAGAATTGCTCAAGGTGAAATTTGGAAGTGCTCTGGCTACAGAAAATAAGGACAATGAAATTGTGTGCATTCCGGGATTGAAGGGCAGGGAACCCAAAGAAATTTCGCTCCGTAACCTGAGCAATATTATTCAGGCGCGTATGGAAGAAATTATCGAACACGTGCACTACGAAATTCGCAACAGTGGTTACGAAAAACAATTGATAGGTGGAATTGTGCTCACTGGTGGCGGAAGCCAATTGAAGCATATGAAACAGTTGGTAGAGTACGTTACAGGGATGGATTGCCGCATTGGTTACCCCAACGAACACGTTGCGAAATCGGTGAATGAAAATTTGCTTATTCCTGCCATGAGCACCGGTGTCGGGCTTGTAATCAATGGTCTCGATAAGTACAGTGTTTCAATGCAAACGGAACCTGTTGCAGAGACTGCCGGAGATAAGTCGTCTACCAGCACAATCAAAGAAAAGCAACGCGATAACAGAGGGCCTGTGAGTTTTCTCAACAGAATCAAAGAATTCTTTGATGCAGATGAAGAGTAAGATATAGAGGGATAAACTTTTTGAAGAACCCGTGTCGCATGATGCGGGTTTTTCATTTGTGTTATAGTCTGATCAAAATTTGTTGCAAGCTAGGTCGCAGGCAGATCTATTTTTTCACCATAGAATTTAGGTTCTACGCGAAAGAAGATGTCGAGAAGCGCTTTTGTTCTTGCGAGGTATTCACGACATTGAGTTTTAAACCCATAACCGGCTGAAACGTCTTCTGCATTGAATCCCCAAGCCGCGATACCATTGTTCTTCGCTATGTAAATGGCCCTTTCATTGTGGAATTTTTGTGAGATTATTAGGATAGAATCCTGTTGAAAAACAGCCTTGATTCTTACAACCGAATCAAGGGTTCTGAAGCCTGCGTAATCCCTTGAAATGCGCGAGCTATCAATACCCCTTTCGATAAGTGCCTGGCGCATTTCAGTTGGTTCATCATAGTTTGCAACGGAATTGTCTCCGCTGATCACAAGGTGCCGGATTTTTCCGCACCTGAGCAACGAATCAGCCGCGTTGATCCGGTTCATCCAGTAAGCATTGATCTGTCCATTTGAAAGATGACTGGAAGTGCCCAGGAGCAATCCCGTTTTGAAGGAAGGCATTATTTCATAGTTGTCATAGAGAAAACCATTGGATGATCGACGTATTTGCCAATCTGCAAACCAGACCAAACCCGAGCAGATCAAAGTCGCAATCAGGAGGATTTTATAACGATGGGCCTTCAAAAGCTTCATAAAGCAAATAAAGGGATGATTATGCAACGAAGTGTTTGGAATGAAAATTCGGATGGTTTTGGTAAAAAAACAAGGGACCGTCCGTTGACAGTCCCAAGTCACTAAACCTTTAACCAAAACCTACCACGATTTACCTGTGGAAGGTCCCTTTCTCTAGAAACCATAGAATTGAATCTATGTTTAAAAAGGTACCACAAATGTACATACTATGCGCGCATAGAATCTGTTATGTGCTTGTTAACGGCTTGCGAATGATTGTTAAAACCATTGTGTTTATTGGGTTTCTGAAAGAAAGTGTTGATTTTGATCAATCCCTTTTTTGACCCGTTCACCGACCTGGATCACCCGTTCACCCCACCCATTCTTACCATACGACCAAGTTCGATTCCGTTGGTCATTTTCTGAGATTCTGTGGAGCCCAATACGATCTAATTTCGGCCAACTTTACTTGACCCATGAAAAAAACACTTTTATTCGCATTTTTGGTTCTAACACTGCACTCGTGGTCTCAGAATTCTTCTGTTTCCGGGGTCGTTACCGATTCAGTTGCCATACCCCTTGAGTTTATCAATGTTGTAGCGTTCTCTTCTGCTGACAGTTCGATGGTCAAAGCGGTGGCCACAGACAATAAGGGCTTCTATCAAATTGATAATCTGAATCCAGGGGGTTATTTTTTGAAATATGTTTTTATTGGATTGAAAGAAGCCGAATCAGAGCAGTTTACCCTCGCTGCGGGTGAGCAAAAAGAAATGGAAAAAACCACCATGCGAGCTATATCCAATCAAACAGGCGAGGTAGAAGTTGTATTCAAAAAACCACTTGTTCAGGTGATGGCTGATAAAACTATTTTTAATGTAGAAGGAACAATAAACAGCACGGGTTTAAATGCGATGGAATTGTTGCGCAAGGCACCAGGAGTAATGGTAGATAATAATGACAACATTAGTGTAAAGGGGAGAAGTGGAATCATCGTATACATCGACGGTAAACTCACACCATTGGATGCAACGGCTCTTGCCGCAATGTTGAAGAACATGCAAAGCAGCAACATCGAAAGCATAGAAATCATAACGAATCCATCTTCCAAATACGATGCGGCTGGATCGGCAGGAATCATCAACATTAAACTAAAGAAGAACCGGAATTTTGGCACAAATGGCAGTGTTCAGGCTGGTTATGCAGTTCAGCTTTATTCCAAATACAATGCAAGTCTCAATCTGAATCACCGCAATTCAAAGTGGAATGTTTTTGGAAACTATGGTTTCAACACCGGTAAAGACTGGAACTGGATGGATTTTGAAAGAACCCAACGGAATTACTCAGACAGTCTGCTCTATCTCTATGATCAGGAAACTGATAACGTAAGTTTATCTGATGGACATAATTTTAAAGCTGGAGTTGATCGGTTTATCAATGAACGCAACACAATTGGTGTGATGGTAAGCGGAATGGTTTCGGATAATACTTTCGAAGGTGTGAGCAAAACGAATATTTCGTCTGAAACAGAGAACTTCGTGAGCAGTCGATTGATTGCCGGAACAAATTCAGTGAATGAAAGAGATAACGTCAATGCAAATATCAATTATCATTTTCTGGATACACTTGGAAGAGATTTGAACCTGGACGCCGACTACGGAGTCTATCGAATTCGCACCAATTCTTATCAGCCAAATACTTATGTGTATCCCAATCAGAATAGACCGGATTCTGCAGTGAATTACCGTTTTATCACACCAATAGATATTTCAATTTTGAGTTTCAAGGGAGACTATGAACAAAATTTATTCAAGGGAAAATTTGGAACCGGTTTTAAAACAAGTTTTGTTCAGACCAATAATACATTAGATAGATACAATGAAATTGCCGGAGTTGATGTTTTGGATAGTACGTTAAGCAATCGCTTTGACTACACCGAAAACATCAACGCATTGTATGTGAATTTCAAAAGGCAACTCACCAAAATTGGTTATCAACTTGGAGTGCGTGCAGAACAAACTGTGAGTGAAGGAAAATTAAAAAGTTTTGTCGAATTATCGGAAGAAGCCAACCGCAACGTAAGCCGTTCTTATCTGAACTTTTTTCCGAGTGGTGGAATTACGTACAATGTAAATGACACCAACCAGTTTTCACTCACCTTCAGTCGCCGCATCGACAGGCCATCTTATCAGGATTTGAATCCATTCGAATTTAAGTTGGATGAATTGTCGTATCAAAAGGGCAATCCATTTCTTCAGCCTCAATATGGTCATGTTCTGGAGTTTATTTACACCTATATGTATGCCTTGAATGCGTCCGTCGTTTATAGTTACAACAAAGATTTTTTTACGAACGTAACGGATACTGCGGGCAATAATGCTTCATACATCCAGGAACGAAATCTTGGATATGAAGAATGGCTTGGTTTAAACATCAGCAGTCCGGTGCCAATGGGCAAAAGGGTTTCCGGTTTTTTGAATCTGAATGCGGGCAGAAAACACATTCGGGCTGATTTTAACGAAATCGATTTGGTGATATGGTCGTACAGTGCATTTGCACAGATGACTATAACGCTGCCCAAATCTACGAGCGTAGAATTGTCGGGGTGGTTTAGTGGTCCGAGCATCTGGGGCGCAACGTTTGTAAATAAGCCTATGGGAAGTATGGATGTGGCATTGAGGAAAGATTTCTGGAATGGCAACGCATCCCTCAGAGCTGCTTTGGGCGATGTGTTTTACACGAGTGTGTGGCGAAGCACTTCATCCATTCCTCAATTGCAAATGACAGGATCAGGAGGATGGGAAAGCAGAATTTTTCGAATAAGTTTGAGTTACAATTTCGGAAATCAGCAGCTTAAAATGCTTCAACGCAAGAGTGGTTCAGATGATTTGAAAGATCGTGTGAAGTAATTCTTCTTTTATGATTTTGCAGCACATCTTACACGCTTCAGAGTGTGATGCTTGCTTAAATGAAAAATGGTATTTGATCATTTTTGCTCATAAGAAAACCGCCAGCTTCATACCGCGAACGGTATTCAGCATGGCGGCCCTCCACCCTATATCGGTTGTGTGAATGTCATCGTAAGATCACATTCCTCTAATGGCTGTAAGAAAAAGAAAACCGCCTTGATTGAACCAACTTTGTGTTCGGCACAAGGCGGCTCTCCACCCTATATTTCAACGTGAATTCCGCTTGGATATTCAGTGTATTCAGTTTGTGAAAGAATACCGCCCTGCTCAAATCAGTATGAAGGATTCTTGCAGGGCGGCGATCCACCCTATTCGGTATGAAGGCGTTTATTGCCTTCAAATTTCTTTGTTAGGAATAAAAGATACCGCCTTGCTTGAATCAGCGTTATGATTCTTACAAGGCGGCTATCCACCCTATATTATTCTAGAATCGACTGTCATGGTGACATTTTCCAGACATCATTCTCAATTGATTGCACGGGTAAATGGAAACGTAAGATGAAAAGAAAACCGCCTTGCTTTGGACATAGAAATGCTTAGTACAAGGCGGCCCTCCACCCTATAACGTTTATGTGAACGCCGCGCACACCAGCCCTTATGCCGCCATGCTGGGTCGCTCCAAAGCTTCCATCAGTTGTGTGTATACCACCGAGCAGTTTTCCTTCAATCGTGCTACCAGTGTTGGCAGAGCATCAAGATTGCGAAGGTGCTTGCTGTCCTGCTCAATTTGCAGAATATCAGTTTCCATATCCTTGATGCCAAGCATGGATACTGAGCTCTTTGCCTTGTGGGCCAAAGGATGCAGTGACAGGGGCTCGTTCTTTCGAACGCATTCTTCCATTTCGGTGATGTAATCGGGCACTTGTTGCAGAAAAAGTTTGATGATGTTGTTGATCATCTCTCTGTTGCCCTGAAAGACCTGATTTAGATACGACAAGTCGTACCTCAAGGTCGTAGTTTGCAGTTCCATATTGTTTAAGTTAGGTTGGTTATCACTTTCTACATGCACCACAGAACGAATGTTACATTTTCAACAAAAAAAACTTCAAATTCACTGTAAAAGCGGGCTTTATCTTGAGGAATAGTACATTGCACCCGCAAGCTTTACTCAAAATTAGTTGGCCGACATGAAAAGAATAATGGTTACAGGTGGTGCCGGGTTTATCGGATCACATACAGTTGTGGAATTGGTAAATGCGGGGTATGAACCAGTTATAATCGACAATTTTTCGAATAGTGACAAACGTGTGCTGGCTGGATTAAAACAGATTTTGGGGTTTGAGCCGATTTTCTTCGAGGCCGATTGCACAGACAAAGAGTCCATGCGCAGAATTTTTTTGGATGTTAAACCTCAATCTGTGATTCATTTTGCGGCTTTTAAATCGGTAAACGAAAGTGTTGAACAACCATTGCGTTATTTTAGAAACAACATGGTTTCATTGCTCGTGGTGCTTGAGTTAATGCAGGAGTATGGAATATCTGATCTTGTTTTCTCCAGCAGTTGCACTGTCTATGGACAACCTGAAACAAATCCTGTAACAGAAGATACTACGATCCAGGAGGCGGCTTCACCGTATGGCTTTTCAAAGCAGGTAGGAGAGCAGTTGATAAAGGATCACCACAAAGCCGACAAGCATTTCACATCCGTTATGTTGAGGTATTTTAATCCTGTTGGTGCCCACCCCACTGGATTGATTGGTGAACTGCCTTTTGGTGTTCCAAATAATCTTGTGCCCTTTATAACACAGACAGCTGCCGGATTGCGTGATCAACTTACTATTTTCGGGGATGACTATGGCACTCCGGATGGAACCTGCATCCGGGATTTTATACATGTAGTAGATCTTGCAAGAGCGCATGTCAAAGCTTTGGATTTCATGCAACGCAATAAGCACTGTTGCGAAGTGTTTAATCTGGGCCAGGGCAGGGGAAATAGTGTCTTGGAAGCGGTTAAAAAATTCGTTACCGTAACGGGAGTTCAATTGAATTATCGCATTGGCGCTCGCCGCTCGGGAGACATCGAGCAGGTCTGGGCAGATTCTACAAAATCAAATCAAATACTTGGTTGGAAAACGGACCTTAGTCTTGAAGATGCTCTTCGGGATGCGTGGAACTGGCAGCTTAAACTTGCTGAAGGCAATTAGATAATACATTGTCAAATCGGGAGTGGAGGCTAAGAGGAAAGGATTCGAAATTGGATCTATATCCAGAATCGCGAAGAAATAATCAGAAAGTTGACCAATGTTCCAAGGCAGAATCCTGCATAAACCTGGCCTGGCGTATGAGCATCGAGATAGACACGCGAAAATCCTGTGGCACCTGCCATGAGCAGAGAAAGCGTCGGGAAAAGAATGTCCATATTGGGATCAATAATATTTACACCGAGCAAGGTTCCAAAAACACCTCCCTGAGCCAACATGTGTACGGAAATTTTCCAGAATGAGTTGATGAGCATGCTTACAATAAGCGATATGACCACTGAGATAAAAAAGCTGTATACCGTTTCGGGCAGATAAACGCCTTTCCATCGAAGCATGAAATACGAAAGGACGTAATAAAAGATCACCAGCATGTAAGGCCCAAATCGTTCTTTGCGATCGCGCAACTCAATGCTTGATAACATGCCATAGCGAATCATAATCAACATGCTGAGCGCAGGTGCCACGATGTTGATACCAAGCAGCAGGAACACAAATCTGTCACCAGCCATGCTGCCTATATAATATGGATCAACAGACCTTACTGTAAGGTAAATGACCAAGGGCATCCAGAGTGGATGAAAGATGATGGATAGAACCTGTGCGATGCGATACATAGGCAAATATCAAAGTTCCTTTCTCAAACGCGCTACAGGTATTCCCAATTGTTCGCGGTATTTGGCCACCGTTCTACGGGCAATGTTGTAGCCTTTTTCATTGAGAATTTTCATCAGTTTTTGATCGGTCAATGGTTTTCTTTTTTGTTCGTCGCTGATAGCATCGCGTAAAATCTGCTTTACCTCTCTCGATGATACTTCTTCACCCTCATCTGTGCTTATGCTTTCGCTGAAAAAATATTTCAGCAAATAGGTGGTGTGAGGAGTCTGCACATATTTGCTGTTTGCAACGCGGCTCACAGTGCTTATGTCCATTCCGACAAGATCAGCAATGTCTTTCAGAATCATGGGTTTCAACTTTGTCTCATCACCACTTAAGAAAAAATCGCGTTGATAATCCATGATGGCTTGCATAGTATACAGGAGGGTGTCGTTGCGTTGTTTGATTGCATCGATAAACCACTTTGCAGACTCGATTTTTTGCTTTACAAAAACCATGGCTTCTTTTTCCTTCTTGTCTTTGGTTTTTTGAGCGGCATAATGCTGCATCATCTCCTTGTACTCTCTGCTAATCTTAAGTTCAGGTGCATTTCTGCTATTCAAAACAAGCTTGAGTTCATCGTTTTCTACACTAATCAAAAAATCGGGAACAATATGCTGGGTAGAGCGTGTAGCTTCAACCATGCTATTTCCCGGCTTTGGATTGAGATGAAGAATAAACTCGATAGCTGGTTTTAATTTATCGTCGCCCAGCTCGAGGCGTTTGGCAATTTTTTCGTAGTGTTTTCGGGTGAATTCTTCAAAGAAACGTGTAATGATAACGTCGGCTATAGCTGTGCTTTCATCTTTATCTTCGGAGCGACGAATTTGAATGAGCAGGCATTCGCGCAGGTCTCTTGCTCCAACACCGGGAGGATCCAATTCCTGAATTGTTTTGAGGATTTCTTCCAGTTGTGGAACATCGGTGCTAATGTTCATACTAAAAGCCAGATCGTTTGCTATGGCCGGCAATTCGCGTCTCAGGTAACCGCTTTCATCTAAATTACCGATGAGGTATTCGGCAAGGATCATTTCACTTTCGTCCAGTTCAGTCATGCTGAGCTGGGCATAGAGCAAGTCCTGAAAAGTTCTGCCCGCTCCAATGGGCGCCTCACGATCTTCATCATCCGAACTTCTGTTATTGGCATAAAGTTTATAATCCGGAATTTCGTCTTCATCAAAATACTCTGTGATATCGATGTCTTCGTTTTCGTTTTTTTCCTGTTCGTCGGCTTCTACTTCCTCAGGGGTCATGTCTTCTTCGGCCTTTTCCTGCTCTTCCTCATCACGTCCTTCTTCGAGAGCAGGATTTATTTCCATTTCATCTTTGATACGTTGATCCAATTCCATAGTAGGAATCTGCAACATCTTCATCAATTGAATTTGTTGCGGTGAGAGTTTCTGTTGTAATTTTTGATGTAGTGACTGTCTTAACATAACGGCTCAAAGATATGCGTGGTTAAATGTAGTGGTTCGGTTCATTGATTTGATCGACAGATTTAACTGAAATTGCTTTGTTTTATCAGAAATCTGTTTAAACCTTTGGTGTCTTTAACTATCCAAGAGATAAAATCAGGCCAAAACATGAAAAAACTACTTAGTCTAGCATTATTTTTTTTCTCAGTCACAGCTTGGACTCAGGAAGAAAACACCTTGGATTCAACCGGATTGCCTGGAGATCACTTTTCACTGGAAATTGCGCTGGACCTGTTTAGCAAGTCTGAAAGCATAGAGGATTTTGAGAAAAAACTCAATGAAGAAAGCAATCATGCTAATAATCTGGATATCAACGGCGATGGTGAAATAGACTACATCCGTGTTATTGATCAGGTCGACGGCAATGATCACGCCTTGACACTCGAGGTTCCTGTTTCTGAAACAGAATCACAGGATATTGCCGTAATTGAAATTGAGAAGAATGGCGAAGAATCTGCGCAATTGCAGATCGTAGGCGATGAAGATTTGTATGGTGAGGAAAAGTATGTTGAACCTACAGATGAAAAGGCCAGTGGAGGCAAAGGTGGTCCCTTTGTTTCATTAGAGACAAGTGGCATAGTGATCAATGTGTGGTTCTGGCCAGGAGTTCGTTTTATCTATGGCCCAGCCTATCGGCCATGGATATCGCCGTGGAGATGGCATCATTATCCAGGCTATTGGAAACCTTGGCGACCTTATGGTTGGAGAGCACACTATGGCTATTGCAGACCCTTTCATACGCGCTACCACGTAGTTACGATTCATCGTTGCACCAGAGCACATGCTGTGTATAAATCAAAAAGAGTAACTTCGGTAACTGTGCACAACCGCTATAAGGACGCCCATGTGCGACACAAAGAAAGAACTGGCGGCCAATCGTGGGTAAAGGCAAAAGGCAAAAGCGAAAAAGTTTCAGGCGAAAAACGACGTGGTAAATCAACTGGACCAGCTAAGAAAAAATCGGATTCTCCCAAGCCCGCAAAAACAGCACGCACAAAGGGCGGAGGCTCAAAGGGTGGTGGAAAGCGCAAGTGATATTGAATTCATAGAGAATTGAAAAGGCCGGAGATTTTTCCGGCCTTTTTCATTCATGTCAAATAGGATAGAATTGCAATAATCTCAGAAACTGCCATCAGAATTCAGCATTCAATGGAGTGCGCGGAAATGGTATTACGTCGCGAATGTTTTGCATGCCGGTAACATACATGACCATTCGCTCGAATCCCAGTCCAAATCCGGCGTGGGGGCATGTTCCGAATTTCCTGGTTTCGAGGTACCACCAGATACTTTCTTCAGGAATATTGAATTGAGCGCATTTTTTCTTCAGCATTTCGTAACGTTCTTCACGCTGAGAACCGCCAATTATTTCACCAATGCCGGGAACCAGAATATCCATAGCTGCTACCGTTTCTCTTCCTTCTGAATCTGGCTCATTCACGCGCATGTAGAATGCCTTGATGGCGGCAGGATATCCAGTAATGATAACGGGTTTTTGGAAGTGTTTTTCTACGAGATATCGTTCGTGTTCGCTTTGCAGATCAACGCCCCATTTCACTTCGAACTTGAATTTTTTCTTTTTGTAGTGATTGGAATTGAGCAAAATTTCAATGGCCTCTGTATAGGTAATTCTCTCGAATTCGTTGTTTGCAACAAACTCCAGTCGTTGAATCAAAGGCATGCTTTGACGGTCATCGACCGGTTTGAGTTTGTCTTCATTGATTTCTCGTTCCTGCAAAAACTCGAGATCTTCACGTGCATTCTCCAGGGCGTATCGGATGCAATAGCGCAGAAAATCTTCTGCGAGATTCATGTTGGCAACGATGTCATTGAAAGCAACTTCGGGTTCGATCATCCAAAACTCGGCGAGGTGTCGGCTGGTATTGCTGTTCTCGGCGCGGAAAGTGGGGCCGAACGTGTAGACTTTACTTAGAGCCAGCGCTGCAAGTTCTGCTTCAAGTTGCCCACTAACGGTGAGGTTGGTCTCTTTGCCGAAGAAGTCTTGAGAATAATCTACCTGGCCGTCGTCCTTTTTAGGGGTATTCGCAATATTGAGCGTTGTTACATGAAACATTTCTCCTGCGCCTTCTGCGTCACTGCCGGTTATTATGGGTGCGTGAAGGTAAAAGAATCCATGATCGTTGAAGTATTTGTGGATGGCGAAGGCGAGATGATGACGCAGACGAAAAACAGAGCCGAAGGTGTTTGTTCTGAAACGGAGATGCGCTTTTTCCCTGAGAAAATCAAGGGTGTGGCGTTTCATCTGAATGGGAAATTCATTGGGGTCACATTCACCCAGAATTTCGAGACCGGATGCAATGAGTTCTATATCCTGGCCTTTTCCCAGCGATTTTTCAAGTAAGCCAGACGCACTGATGCAAGCACCGGTATTCAGTTTTTTTAAGAGCGTTTCATCGTGATCTTCTTTTTTGATAACAATTTGTAAGGTTCGAATGGTAGAGCCATCGCTTACGGCAATAAACTGATCATTTCTGAATGTACGTACCCAGGCTTTCACATTGACCTGTTCTCCAACAGGTTGTTTAGTAAAAAGTGTGGCTATATCGGTATGTGTTGACATTGTCTAAAATTTCAGGCGCGAAAATATGGCTATTTCCAGCCTGACGGGAATTCCATATTGAATAAATTGGGCTCGGCTCATTAGCAACTCTTGAAGTTGTCGAAGAGTCTCAATTCAAATCCATTCAGAAATGAGAAGAATTTTTATTCCGGCAGTAACCATACTTCACGCTTTAATTATCAGTTTTTGCGGAAATGCACAATCCACTAAAAGGGTGCTTTTCATTGGCAATAGTTATATCTATACCAATGATTTGCCCGCTATATTGGAGCAAATTGCAACCAATATGGGTGATACGCTAATCTATGATGCGAGCACTCCCGGAGGCTACTCATTTGCCCAGCATCTGAACAATGCCATTACCATTTCAAAGATTGAAGCAGGAAATTGGGACTACGTCATTTTGCAGGAGCAGAGTCAGATCCCGTCATTTCCGATTGAGCAGGTTGAGGAGGATTGTTTTCCATTTGCTGCAGATTTATGCGAATTAATTGAGTTGAACAATCCCTGCGCAGAAATCATGTTTTTTATGACCTGGGGACGCGAAAATGGCGATAGTCAGAATTGTGTGAACTGGCCCCCGGTTTGCACTTATGAAGGCATGGACGATTTGTTGCATGAGCGCTACATGATGATGGCAGATCAGAATGATGCTTTGGTTGGCGCTGTTGGTGCGGTTTGGAGATATATTCGAGACAACAATACTGAAATAGAATTGTACAGTGCAGACCAGAGTCATCCATCACTGACCGGTTCCTATGCCGCTGCGGTGTGTTTCTATGCTTCTATTTTCAGAAAGGATCCTGAAGATATTATGTACAATGAAGGTGTTGGAGAAGGTGATGCAAGTTTTATTCGATCTACCGTAAAATCTGTTGTGTACGATCATTTTGAGGATTGGTCAATTGGAACGTATGACCCGGTTGCGAATATGGAGTGGCAGGAGATTAGTGAATTGGAATTTCAGTTCACAAACACATCTACAAATGCCGAAACAAGTCAGATTTCATTTCAGGGAAATACATGGGAAGAATGGAATGAGTCTGTCGTTCATACCTTTTCTGGTCCGGGCATGTATACAATGGGAGTAATAGCCATTTCATGCGGTGTGGCAGATACCAATTATTACGACTTGCAGGTTGGACCAGTAAATATTGAAACGCTTGATGCGATGATTCGGGTTTTCCCAAATCCTGCGTCAGATGTACTTTATATCAAAAGTTCATGGAGCGATATTGAATACCAACAAATCGAAATTCTAGACGCAAAAGGAAGCAAGGTACTGTCAAACGTGCCCAGGAATCAGCGTTTGATCGAATTACATCTAACAACTCTGAATGAAGGGGTTTATACCGTACTTGTTATGACAAACGCAGGTACAATAAGCCAAAGGCTTGTTATTATCCGTTGATTATTTGATGACTGTATTTCGAATAGGATCATTCTTTTCATCACTTTCAACAATGCCGTCGCGGAGTCTTACAATGCGGTGGGCGTGCCTTGCGATATCTTCTTCATGAGTTACCACAATGATTGTATTGCCTGCATCATGAATGTCTTGAAAAAGAGCCATGATTTCGTAGCTCGTTTTGGTATCCAGATTGCCTGTAGGTTCATCAGCCAGGATAATAGAAGGCTTGTTTACAAGGGCTCTGGCAACAGCTACGCGCTGGCGTTGACCACCGGAAAGTTCATTGGGTTTGTGTGTCATGCGATCTCCTAGTCCAACTTGTTGCAAAACGTCTTTCGCACGTGCATTCCGTTTTTCTTTGGGCATTCCGGCATAAACCAATGGCAATGCAACATTGTCGAGAGCGGTATATCTCGGCAATAGATTGAAGGTCTGAAAAACAAAACCGATTTCCTTGTTTCGGATTTCGGCCAGTTGATTGTCGCTGAGTTTTGCAACGTCCGGGCCATTGAGGTAATAGCGGCCACTCGTAGGCGTATCAAGACAACCGATGATATTCATGATGGTGCTTTTTCCACTACCGGAGGGCCCCATGAGCGCTACATATTCGTTTTTGTGAATGGATAGATTGACACCATTCAATGCCTTCACGGTTTCATCACCGATGCGATACCACCTTGTCAGATTTTCAATTCGGATGATTTCAGCCATGGCTCAAATGTATTCATATCGGGCAAATAAAAAAGCACCCCTTGTGTTGAGCGGCAGGGTAGAAAAAGAAACGGCTACCTGAATGGGTAGCCGTTTGCTTTTAGAACAGTGTTCTATTATTTCTCGATCATCAGTTTTTCGGTGAGGATATGGTCACCAATAGTGAATTGAACGAGGTAAATTCCGTTTGGAAGTTTTTGATCCAGCGTGATCACGCGATTTAGAGAGCCTTCAGCAGCAAATTGATTGTTGAAGATCATTTTACCGGTGTTGTCCAGAATGCGCATTTCAACTTTTGAATCGGTGAGGCCAGTAAGGTTGATCTGGAAAGTTTCGCCATTGGATGGATTTGGATAAATGGCAACTTGTGTCATTTCAACTTCATTCTGAATCTCATTGTCGATGATTTCATGCATGGAAAAAGTAGCAGAAGAAGAACCGCCAACCTGGATAATATCAGTAGTGCCAGGATTGCCTGGGCCGTAAGCGAAATTAGGTGTCCAGGTTACTTCATACCATTTGCCCGCTTGTACGCCTGATACTTGCGACAATGGTTTGGTAGAAGACGAACCAGTAGTAGTTGAATTAAAAGGAATACCACCTACATCTGTGCCAAGGCAATCGCCAACTTCACGGAAAGTGATTGTATGATTGATAGCACCACAGATAAAAGGTTTTGCCTGAAGTGTAGTTCCTTTCAAAACTGTCGCTGGACAACGTTGTGTTGATTTTGTTCTCAGATCGGCATGAGGTGCAATGGCAACAGCACAAACAGAAGTGCCCGGAACTACAATCGTTTCAGGATTTCCAGCGGCATCGGTAAGGTTGTATGTCGCAATAACCGTGGCATCATAAGTTCCTCCGTAACGGAGAGCAAGTGATGGACTGGAAAGAGCAATAGCAGAAGAAGAACTTGCAGAAGTTGCAGAACCAGGAGTAAGACCTGTTGGTGTGAAATTGAAGGTGTAGCTATTGGCTCCAGACCAATCTGGTTTGAAGTTTGAGCACAATGAATATGTGCCAGAGCCATCGTCGCATTGTGAATCTTCAAGAATCTGCACACAAACAGAGAATGGACCGACTGCGCCGTCATAAGAACGAACAGCAATGTGGTACATAGCACCGGGAGTAAGTCCTGATGTTGCCATGATTTCGCCGCCATTTGCAACTACATCGTTTTCTACATCTACCTGACTGCCGTTAGAAGCGTGCAATTCGAGCACCATATTGAAAGCTGAAGTTGAACCCACTACGCGCAAAGCGGAGGACTGTGCAACAACTTTGTACCAAACGTCCTGGCCACCCGAACCGAGCACATTGGCAGAAGTTCCCTGAGGAGAAACTGTTGCACCGGTTAGATTACCATTGTAGCAGTTTCCAGTGGGATATGCACCGCCAGAAACCGGGGCGATAGGTCCAAGGTTAAAGGCGTCATTCGAAACAGCATATGAACAGTTGCTGCAGCCTGTGAAACACACTACAGGAAGGACGACAGGATTGATGCCAGTTATCACTTGGCGGTTGCCGCCGACATTACATCCACCTGGAACAAATTCGTCGGATCCCCATGCATTGCCATTGATAAATTTGTATTGATAGGTTGTATTTTGATAGAGGTTCAGTGTTACCTGATAAACACCATTGTTATCGATATCAGTCAGACTAATTCCAGCAGGATCCCACGTAGGATAAACACCAGTGAAGCTTCCTGCAATGTGCACTCCGTTTGACGAAGGTGTTTGATCACCCATGTTTACATAAAATGTAACCGGTACTGTAAGCGGTGGTGCAACACAATCGATGCAAGAGTTGAAACAAACAAGTCCAATAGTTTCTGTTGCAGAAGCTGCTGTTGTATGGGTTCTATTAAAACCATTTCCGCAAGGGCCGCTGATATTTAATTCGTATGAAGATCCGTTAATGAATTTGTATTCGAAAGAAGATCCCTGCGGAAGTGAAGTAGTATAGGTATAAAGTCCGCCGCCCTGATTGGTCATCAATTGTGGTGTAGACCAGTTGGCTGGATTGAAAGAGCCATTGATATACACATTTCCTCCAACGGTTTCATTGGACAGGTTTACCTGAAAGGTGACATCACAACTTGCTGCACACGCATCACAAGAGCCAAAACAAACAGTTGGCAATATCTGGGATGGATTAGCTCCTACAGTGTAGTTTCGGTTACCACTGCCACAAGGCACACCCAGATCATTTTCCCAGTTCAGGTCATTGCGGAATTTGTATTGAATGGTAACTCCCTGATTAAACAATGCCTGGTATTCCCAGATTGTACCACTTGTATTGGTCATCGCAGTTGGAGAATAGCCATTAAACGATCCGGAGATATTTACACCGTTGGTTACAGTTTGATAAGCCATATCCACAACAAACGTTACGGAAACCTGAGGTAGATTTGGATTTACAGTGTAGGAGTAATTTGTTCCGCCGTTATTATCTGCATTGATAGTAACCATGTCGATATCTGCGATAGCAGGGTTCGGGATGGTCGTTGAGAATACATAATAACTAACTGGAAGGCCGGCTCCGAGAGCTGGAATGGTAGCAGTTCCACTCGTACCTGCAACTGCGGCTGGAACGATGCTTGAAGTCAGGTAACCGTCTGTTGAATAACGGACGTAAACCAGTTCTTCCGGACTCAATGGCGCCGAGGTTGTGAATGAAACAACCACAGGGTCTGCATCTGTCACAGATCCATCAATCGGAAGTTGTGTTGTACCGCTCAGCGCAACAGGTTGTGCCGAGGTTTCCATAAAAATAGCATTGGTATTGGTGTAACCGTTGTCTTCCCAATTGACAGTGTACCATTTGTTATCGCCAAGGGTTACGGAATTGTCTGATACACCACTACCAAGGGTGTAACCCTGAATGGTATTCATAACGACAGACGTGTTGCCCCATTTGTTACCAAAAGCGTTAAAAGTTGGACCACTTGTAAACAGAAAAGTATGACCGCCGTTAGTTACGTTTCCACCGGATGACGCGGCGAGAAATTGAGCTTGCCATCGAACATTTCCATTTGTAAGCTTAGTAATTTTCCCACCTGTGACCTGGAATTTATTGGCCACATACAAGTTGTTTACTGGAGGATTGGTGAATCCATTCCATGAGCCCGGCATGTTTACACCTTCCGGTTCGAAGATCTGTGCAAATGTTGGTAAACAAAACAACAGAGCTACAAGAGCTGAGGTAATTTTTTGAATCATTTGTTAAAGGTTAATTTGTAAAGATTTTTGCAGAATGCGAAATAAAAGTATAGAAAGTGTATGAAACACACTTAGTATTTTTTGTCATTCTTGCAAAGCTAAGTGTATAATTGACACTTATTGATTCCTTTTTGATTTTAAGATGAGTTTGGTAATCAGTTAATTCGCTATTAAACAGGTAAATGCGGCTGGAATGAATCATCACCTAAATTCGCCGCACATAATTTAATCCATGTCCAAAATTCGATTTGCAGTTATAGGTGCCGGTCATATCGGCAAACGCCACGCAGAAATGGTAGTTCGCAATCAGGAGAGCGAGCTTGCAGCCATCTGTGATATTCGATCCAAAGAAGAATGCGGAGTTTCTTACGAGGTTCCGTATTACCAAGACCCGGAACAAATGCTTGCAACTACGGATTGCGATGTGGTGTGCGTATGTTCTCCGAATGGACTGCATGCAGAGCATGGTCTTTTAGCCCTGAGGCACGCGAAACATCTGGTAATTGAAAAACCCATGGCATTGCATAAAATGGATTGTGAAAAAATGCTATACCAGGCATTGAATGTGCACCGTCAGGTTTTTTGTGTAATGCAGAATAGATATAGTCCTCCGAGTGTATGGATTAAAGATTTACTGGACCGACGCGTTTTGGGCGATATATATATGGTAAAAGTGGATTGTTTCTGGAACAGGGATGGTCGCTATTATAAAAAAAACTACTGGAAGGGTTCTATGGACATGGATGGAGGCACTCTTTTCACGCAATTCAGTCACTTCATAGATATCATGTATTGGTTGTTTGGTGATATCGCCAATATCCAATCCAGGTTTAGGGATTTTAATCATCAGGACAATACTGAATTTGAAGATTCCGGGATTGTTAGTTTTGATTTTGTGGACGGAGGAATTGGTTCAATCAATTTTTCGACTGCTGTTTATGATGTGAACTATGAGAGTAGTCTCACCATCGTGGCGCAAAACGGCACAGTAAAATTGGGTGGCCAATACATGAATGAAGTTTCTTATTGCAAGATTAAAGACTATGAGATGCCAATTCTACCCGAAGGCAACCCTGCCAATGATTATGGCGCTTACAAAGGATCTGCAGCCAATCATGTTTTTATCATTCAGAACGTGGTAGACACATTGAAAGGCCGCACCAACATCACGACCAATGCCATGGAGGGAATGAAAGTTGTCGATATTATTGAGCGCATTTATCAAAGTGCACCACGTATTGAAAAAATTATGAACGTAGTTTAATCCTGCTGTCCATCGGCTTTTTCAATGAAATATTCAGAAACCAAAAGAACTTGCTGAGAAGCGAGTTTTTTCGGAATGTAATTACATTATTGACGGGAACGGCGCTGGGTCAATTGATAGCTTTGTTGCTGTCTCCTGTGTTGACGAGGCTTTTTTCGCTCAACGATTTTTCTACCTATGAGCAGTATTCATTTCTGTGCAGTTTGTTGATGGTAATCATTACAGGACGGTATGAATATGCCGTTATGCAACCACGAGATAAAGACGATGCCCGGCACGTTGCCGGACTTTCGATCAGAGTTGCGTTTTATTTTAGTCTGTTATTGCTTGTGATTCTGATTTTCACAGCTCAGTGGATTGCCGATTTTAATCGCAATCAGGAACTTTACTGGCTTCTGTTCACATTGCCTTTGGCCGCATTTTGTGCGGGTGTTTTTCAAACTATCAATTATTGGTTTAGTAGAATTAAGAATTACCGCGTTGCAGCCACTTCCAGGATGTTGTATACGGCAGGAGGAGAGCCATTTAAAGCCGTCGCCGGATTGGTTCATCCAAACGCAGCCGGTCTGGTTTGGGGAGCGGTTTTGGGCCACGTTGTTTCTGCGTGGTATGCCTGGCGTCAATTTGTGAAGGACGAACCCAGGGCAATTTTTAATTTATCGAAGTCACGACTTAAGGAATTGGCCAAAAGGTATAGGGAGTACCCTGTCTATGGCATTTGGGGCGCCATCCTAAACAACCTTGCACAATGGGCTCATGTGGCAGTGTTTACTTATTTTTATGGTGAAAGGGCGCTTGTTCCAATTGCATTTATAGCGCTCAGCAGAAGAATATTTTTTAATCCGCTGGGAATGTTGGCAGGATCGTATGGCCAGGTTTTTTACCAGCGAATTTCTGAAATGCACGATGGCGTTGAATTGAAGCGATTTTTCCTAAAGAATCTATTTCGTTTTTTGGCCGTGGCCATAGTCGCGGTGGCTGCGGTTCAAATACTTCCAGACAATACACTTGGATTTATTTTCGGTGAAGAGTGGCGTGATGCCATGGTTTATCTGAGAATTCTATCATATTGGTACGCGCTTAACTTTGCTATAAGTTCACTTTCGTTTATT
Source organism: Flavobacteriales bacterium (assembly GCA_046153915.1). Classification (GTDB taxonomy): domain Bacteria; phylum Bacteroidota; class Bacteroidia; order Flavobacteriales_D; family Sanyastnellaceae; genus JANNVZ01. Next base: position 9,303 of record JBJXFC010000046.1, on the reverse strand, counting down.
TTTAATCGATTAAAACTTCAATGGTATACGCTTGTAATTGATAGCATTCACTTTATTGCTGTGGTTGCCGCTTTTGCGATAGCCTATCATCGTCAACTGGATGAGTTGGGGGCGGTGAAAGCCATGGTTGTTGCCAAAGTCATTTATTTATCCCTGAATATTCTTGCCGTGATTTATTTCTTAAACCGCAACATTCGCAAACCTGTAATTCACGTATGAAAATAAGTCTTGAAAATATTGGTAAGAAGTACAACCGCGAATGGGTTTTTCAAAACATCAGCCAGGATTTTGAAGCGGGCTGTTGCGTTGGAATTACGGGAGGAAATGGTTCGGGAAAAAGCACATTGATTCAATTATTATCTGGTTATTCAACGCCAAGTGCTGGCCGCATTATTTGGGAGGAAAATGGAAAAAGGATAGATGCTCAAAAAATCTTTCAATATATTTCGTGGTGCACACCTCATGTATCTCTTTACGATGAATTTACATTGAGAGAAAATGTAGATTTTTATTTGAAGTACAAGAAGGTACGCGATGGACTTCTACATGATGAAATCATACAGATTCTGCGTTTGGAAAAATTTGGTGACCGTCTGCTGAGACAATACAGCAGCGGCATGCGACAACGTGTGAAGCTTGGACTCGCCATATTGGCAGATACACCTTTGCTTTTTCTAGATGAACCTGTTTCCCATCTTGATGCTCAAAACACATTGTGGTTTCAGCAAATTCTTTCAACCCATAAAAATGGAAGAAGCATATTCATCGCATCCAACAACAACAAAGACGAGCTCTTTCTAACAGAACGCATTTTAGTTATGGATGAATTTCGGAAATGAAGTCGGCAGATAAAACCTTAAAAAATATCTAAGACAACTGCTGCTGATGGCCGGGTCTTAATAAATCGTTGACTGTTTTTACGGGGTGAAATGTAGATACCGGTACTTCAACAAAAACGGTATTCCACAAAGCCATCGCGCCATTCCAAAGTCCGGGTAATTCAAGCGCCTTGATCACTTTGCCGTCTTGAAATTTTTCTGAAATAAATCCGGTGGAGTGATCGATGTAATTTTCAAGATTGTATTTTACTCCGTTTTTATTTTTAAGCGCACAAACAATATCTACCGGGTTAAAATGTGTGGATTGAGAGAGTATTTGCATCTGGCTGAGATCGTTTGCATCCACCTGGCTCTTTTCTACAATTTGTTTACTTAGAATTCCATCTTGCGACTTCACCCAAAACGGTCCGCCGCCAGGTTCGCCTTCATTGCGCACCATGCCACAAATTCTCATTGGTCTATCCAATCGAAGGCGTGCATATTCTTCCAATTGATTTCGTGGTCCACCAATTGGAGCGCCTGGTTGAAACCAATGCTGAATAAATTCGAGCGCATTTTCGAGTGCGTTTTCTTTTTTGTCCTCAAGATCACCGATAAGTCGATCCGCTTCTTTCTTTAATTCAATAAGCAGACCTGCGATTACTTTTTTGAAGAAGGTGGTATCTTCTCTTTGTGAATCGGTGGTTACATTATCGATGTTTTTGATAAATGCGATATCGGCATCGAGTGCCTGGATATTTCGGATCAATGCACCGTGTCCGCTGGGCCGAAAAACAAGATTGCCATCTGTATCGCGCACGGGTTCGTTGTCTTTGGTAAGAGCAACTGTATCGGTTCTCGCAGACTGCACGCTATATGTAATTTCGAAATCTTCGTACTTAAATTCTTTGGTTTTGATATTGAGAAAACTCTCTACGGTAGCAATATGCTGAGGAGCAAGTGTGAAATGAAGTCTACATTTTCCATCGGCCTGCCGCACATAATGCACACCTTCCTGAAGATGCTCTTCGAAAGCTGTGCGGCCTGTTTCGCCATATTTGTGAAAGATAACCAGCCCTTTCAATTGAGAGTCGTAATGCAGTCCTTTTTCAGAAATGATGAAATCAAAAATTTTATTCCATTCATTTTTCTCCACACATGTTTGAAGCGATTCGCCATGATTTTGCATTACTTTTTCCAAAGCACTTACGAATGGAAATCGATTGAAATTCAGAATGAATTCTTCGGTAAGATCGGATGTATTTTCCTGTGAGAAATAATAGAGGTGTTTAAACATGCGACTTGCAGCTCCAGACGCAGGTACAAATTTGGTAAGAGAAAAGTTTTTTTTTTCTTTGTCGTAGAGTTCCATCAGGCGATGGCAATTGGACGGGGATAGAATGGCAATACCGTCGCCGGCTGTGCAGGGTCTTTCAAGTTTAAGTGGTTTGGTTTCTTTCGTAAACCGATAGATCTGAGCAGTTAATTCGGCTGCGCTGATTCCTCGTTTAGCCAAATCCGATTCGTCCTTTTGGTTAAAATTCATAGCGGCGAAAATAGGCCAAGAAAAAACTAAATAGTTACGAGAAGCTTATCTCTTTAGTGAAGATTCGTAGGGTGTTCGGAGCATGATACTGCGACCTAGTGTTATTTCATCGGTGTATTCAAGCTCGCCACCAACCGCAACTCCACGTGCAATGGAAGAAATTTTGACTTGAAATTCACTCAGTTTTCTATAGAGAAAAAAACAGGTGGTTTCTCCTTCCATGGTTGCACTCAGCGCGAGAATTACTTCTGTAACCGGATTTTGTTGGAGTCTGGTAATAAGTCCATCAATAAAAAGATCAGAAGGACTTATTCCATCCATGGGAGAAATGACACCTCCCAAAACGTGGTATTTGCCCTGGTACTGACCAGTAGCTTCAATGGCCATCACATCACGGATATCAGCTACAACACAAACAATCTGATCATCCCGAAAAGGTGAAGAACAAATGGTGCAAATGGGGTCATCAGAAAGATTGTTGCAGGTGGTACAAAATCTCACGTGCTCGCGCATTTCAGAGATAGCCTTTGTAAACCTGCTGACCTCTTCTGGTTTTCTTTTAAGCAGTTCGAGAGCCAATCGAAGTGCGGTTTTTCTGCCTATGCCCGGAAGACTGGCTACCTGATCTACCGCCTGCTCTATGTATTTGGATGGAATATTCACGTTTTACCTGAAAATGCAAAGATGCAAGACCAATTGCAGGTTTGCATCTCTTCCTTGCACAATTTATGCACGTTATTTAGCGCTGCCAGGCTTCCAGGTTTCGGCCAGTTTCACAGCATTGTAAAGGTTTACAACACCACCACTAACCGAAAGTTTTTTGAACTTCACTTTTTTCTTTTCACTTCCCGGAAGGAGTACTTTTTGATTGCGGTATTTTTCTGAACTCTGTATCAGAATGGCCTTCAAATCACTGGCTGTGAGTTCCGGGTAATAAGATAGCAGCGCAGCAGCAACTCCGGCAACAACGGGCGCCGCCATGCTTGTGCCATCGTTGTTCTGATATTTGCCATCTGGCACCGTAGAAAAAATCGCGACTCCGGGTGAAAATACGTCTACAGATTTTTTGCCATAATTGGAGAAGGATGCGGCCAGGTTTTCTTTGTTTTTATCGCTTGCACCTATTTCGATCCAGGTGCTGCAATAGCTGCCATCGTTGTATTTATCGGTTGGGAAATTCGCTGCATTTTCAAGATTTTTACCATCATTGCCGGCAGCATGCACTAGCAGCACGCCTTTTTGCTCGGCATATTTTACTGCAGCATCCACGGCCTCTTTTTGAGGAGAAAAACTTTTCCCAAAACTCATATTTATGATTCGGGCACCGTTATCTACGGCATAGCGTATGGCATTCGCAACATCCTTATCGCGTTCGTCTCCATTGGGTACACAGCGAATAATCATGAGTTGCACGTTATCTGCAATACCATCTATTCCGTATCCATTGCGCACAGCGCCTACGATACCACCCACGTGAGTACCATGATCGGCATGTGGCCCGTCTATGTGGTTATTGCCATAATTTTTTTCTGCAACATTTGAGTAGTTGTCACCTACCAAATTTCTCGGATCAAAATTCAAATTCAGGTGAAAGAAGATCATACTTTCCACTTGTTCTTTCCAATCTTTAAAGTCTTCAGGCAGATTCATGGCGCGCAGTTCCAGCATAATTTGCCTGGCGATGATATCCTCTTCGGCCGTGGGACTAAATTTTTCCAGGTCTTCATTTGAATAATTGTTGCCCAGAGATTTTTTAAGTTGTTTGTCGAACCGATCGTATGCTTCTTTCACCTGATCGTATGTTTCTTTGTTGTCTTTTGCTTCAGAATACCTGCGCGCATATTCCGTTTTCATTTTCTGATATCGTTCAAAATCCTTTTTATCCGAAGCGGATACTGCATTGACATCCTGTTTTTCAAAACGCTTTTTAAGATCGCGGTATATGCGTGTAAATTCAAGGTTATCGTCACTTACATCGCCGGTAGGTCCTCCGATAAAGCTCCAGCCGTGAACATCATCCACATAGCCGTTGTTATCGTCGTCCTTGCCGTTTCCTTCAATTTCATCTGAGTTTGTCCAGATATTGTCTTTGAGGTCTGGATGAAAACTCTCTGTGCCGCTATCAATAATGGCCACAACGACCGGAGTAGACTTTTTACCGTTCAGTAATTCAGCGTAAGCTCTTTTGGCGCTTGTGCCGGGAATACCGTCAGCGGTTGCATCGGCATGCTGCCATTGAAGTTCGGTTGCGGCTTCTGTTTGAGCATAATCTGTTGCATCTGAATTTTGAGCAATACTGGCCTGAGCAAGGAAAAGAATCGTTGAAATACAAAAAATCCACTTTTTATTCATATACATTTTTTAAATTGGCTTGCGAAAAAACGATATTTGTGGCGTTGGCCGTCTACCATTCGCGTAAAAAAACATCTTGAACGAAGGAAAGTTTTCAAAATTGTAACTTTTGCGGGGTGTTGAAACGTCTATGATTGGCCGGATATTTGCCAGCGTCAAGTTGAAATTTGAAAAAAGGCCTGATTATACTTTGTTGGATTGGTTTGTCACACTTTGCCAGTGGGCAAGCTGATTCTACTGTGCAAAATATCACCATCAAGGGTGTGGTGAAAGATGATAACGGACAGCCAATAAGCAATTCGATTATCGTCAACAAACGGCTAAAAACCGGCTCTTTTGGTAAATCCGACGGAAGTTTTTCACTTGTTTGTTTGTTGAAGGATACCATTTCGTTCACTTCACTGGGATACCATACCCGTGAGGTGAGTTATTCTGACTCTGCATACAAAGCGGAATTTTATTTGGAGATTTTCCTGGATTTCCGGGTATATGAAATGTCGGCGGTTTCCATTTTTGCCCCACGAGATTTGGAGCAGATCCAAAAGGACATAGAAGGTTTGGGATACAACGAATCAGATTATATGCTGAGTGGTATCAATGCGGCTGCCAGTCCCATTACCTTTTTATATCAGCAATTCAGCAAAAAAGAACAAAGTAAACGCGAAGCCGCAAGATTGTTTAATGAAGACAAAAAGCGCGATTTGCTGAAAGAGTTGTTTCACCATTATGTGGATTATGAAATCATAGACTTAAGCGACGAGGAATTCGATGGCTTTATCACCTACATGAATGTCTCTGATGAGTTTTTGAAGAATAGCAGTCAATACGACTTTTTGATCTATGTAAAAGATCGATTCAGAGACTACAAGATCCAGAAACGGCAGCGCAAAACACTTGATGAAAGTGATTATGACTACAACAAGGATTGAAGCGAATCCCTATTTGTAAATCCATTCCAGATCCATCGAAACCTTGAGTTGCCCATCCGGTGTGGCAAGCACAACTTGTTTCCAGTCTTTGTAATCTTTCAGGTTAAATAAAAAATAGCCAAGATTGTCGTTGGATGTTACACCGTCTTCATCAAACACTTCGAGAAAAATTTGCTGATCTAATGGTTTGAGTTCTACCGGAATGCCTTTGGCAAAAGCTACAGGCTGAGCGAATTTACATTCATTGACCGTCTCGCTTTTGTAAATTTCATTTTCGTTCCATGCAATTTTCACATAGATATCCGGATCGCTTGCAAAGGGTGCATAAGCATCCCAATCTTCGCCACTTTTGTCGTACCTGGGGAATGCATCTAACCGAAGGGAGGTCAAATTAACTGCGACAAGGGTTTTGTTTTTATTGGCCCGGCTGTTTTCTTTGACACCGGTTGTGTCCTTGCTGTTTTTGCAAGACACTATCAGAATCAGTGTTGTCCAGAGAAGGTATTTCATAGATTAAAAATAGGGTGTGAAGTTAACACCAGAAGTGTTGACAGAAGTTTATTCTAACCGAAAAGCAAGGGCAGCAAGCATTGAATTTAGCAACCGGTAATGGCTACGCGTCAACAATTTGCAAATAGTGTCAGCTGGAACACCCTTACGGTGGTGCTTCAGGTAGTGATACAAGTGGTTTACACGGGTATTCTCGCCCGCTTATTATCGCCCGATTCTTTTGCGCTAATGGGCATTGTTCTGAGCATTATGGGATTTGCCGAACTCTTTGCACAGGTGGGCGTGGGCCCGGCTTTAATTCAACGCAAGGAAATACATCAGCAGCATATCAACGGTGCGTTTTATACTGCCATCATCCTTGGAACAGTCTTTACACTTTTATTTGTGTTGAGTGCGCCTTTGTTTGCGCGTATCTATGAGATTGAACTCCTGGAGCCAATAATCCAGGTAGTGTGCAGCAGTTTTGTAATCAGTGCATTTGCGGTGGTACCGAGAGCCATGATGATGCGCGAAATGCGTTTCAGAGTGCTGTTCAAGGCGAGTATGATTTCCATTGTGGGAGGAAACCTTGTAGTTGGTCTCACACTGGCGTGGCTTGGCTGGAATGTGTGGGCGTATGTATGGGCTTTGTTTGCCCAAAATGCATTGATGACCATCGCGCTTTGGTGGTATCAGCCTGTGAAAGTTACCCGCCTTTGGAAATGGGAGAACACACGTGAATTGATAGGGTATGGCATGGGAAGTTCGTTGTTCAATGCCTTGAATTATTTCGCCACCAAAATGGACGTGATGCTGGTTCCTTATTTTTCCAAAAGTCTTCCGGGAATAGATCAGGGTGAACAATTGCGCCGGTCTGCGATGTATGAAAGGAGCAATTACATCATGACGCAGCCCATTACCATTATGGGAAAATTGAGTGACAGCGTGCTTTTCAGCGGAATGTCGCGTTTACAAGATGATCATGCCCGGCTGCACAAGACCATGTTGGTTTCCACGAACCTCATTGCATGTGTTGTGGTTCCCGCCACAATTTTCATTTGTTTTTTTGCTGAGCCTATCATGACAATCTGGCTCGGAGATCAATACGGCGATGCAGTGGCGGTATTGCAGGTTTTGATACTTGCCGTTATATTTCGAACACTGAGCAAATTGTGTGATTCTCTTTTGCGAGCTAAAGGAGCGGTGTATCGGGGATCGTGGTACAAGTTGATTTATGTGTTGCTCATAGGCGGTGGAATTGTATTGGCCATGCCCTATGGCATGACCATGGTTGCTGCGGCCATTGTTGGAGCAACGCTGATTCATTATCTCATGAGCATGCACCTCGTTACGCAGTTGATAGGGGTACCATTTTCCAGATTGATTCAGGCTTTGTGGCCTGCCGTTCAGTTGGGTTTGTTGGCAGCATTGATTTCGTGGTCGGTGGCTTTGCTGAATGATAACTTGCAATTACCCAAATTGGTATTGCTCGGTGTTGGAGGATTGGCAATGGCAGGAGGACTTGCCCTGCTTATTTTTATGTATCCAGGGATATTGGGCGGAGAAAGAATCAATCCGTTGACTTTTTTACCTGAAAAACTGAAAGGAAACCGATTTGTGAAACGAATGATTCAGAAATTATAATTGTGGTATTGTTTTAGAGACGATGATGGAAAAAATGTTGAACATGAAGTATGGATTGATCTTTTTATTTGTTTTTGGCACAACGACAAGTCTATTCGCGCAAAGCAAATTTAATTTGAGAACGCCGGACAGTCTGGCATTTCTGCTCTCGATTTCAAACACCCGCGTAAATAATATTCCGGTTGTGGATGTTACAATTGGCAATCTGCCCTCTGGTATTACAAATTTCAAAGTTGTTTTTCCGACACATCCAGAGATAACAATTGATCAGTCAATAGAACTCAAACCGGGTGGATCTTCCTTTTTCGAAGTGGCAAAAGTAAAAGGCAAATACAAGCTCGCATTGGTCTCAGAGTCTGTTACGGCACCTATTATCGATGCTGGAACACCCGTTCCAACGGCGCTGAACGTTGCCGAATTTGCATCTGACACGTTGGTTGTTGAGGAAGTAAAAATTGAAAGTGGTCAATGTGACGGAGTTGTTAGTGAGGCAGACTTTGAACTTTTAAAAGGAGAACTTCGCGAAACGGTTTTTGAAATGCGTAGGTATGAGAAGCTGAAAGTCTATATGAGTTCGCATTGTTTGCGCGCAGAACAGGTGCGGTATCTTTTGGCACAACTGAACACCGAGGATCTCAAAATCCGATTGTTTGAAATAAGTGTTGATCATGTTTTTGATCGGGCCAAACTGATGGTGATAGAAGAGGATATTTTCCTGGAAAAAAACAAACGACGCGTGCGGGAAATCCTGGGGCAGGCGGAAAACAAATAAGGATTAAAAGAATATGTCGGCAGAGGGCTTTTTATCCAATTTAAATCGATACAAAATTGTGTTGGCTTCGAAGAGTCCGCGCAGGCAACAATTGCTGCAGGGATTGGAAATTCCTTTTGACGTGAGAATTTTGGATGTGAACGAAGATTTTCCGGAGCATTTGAAAGGGGCCGAAATACCCATTTACCTGTCTGAAGTCAAAGCTGCAGCATTTCGGGATCAAATCGCCGATAATGAGTTGATTATAACGGCCGATACGGTAGTTTGGATTGAGAATGAGGTCTTGAACAAGCCTGGAAATAGGGAGGAAGCTATGGCTATGCTCCGGAAGTTATCCGGCAAGATGCACGAGGTTTTTACGGCGGTGATGCTGAGTACCAGGGACCGTCAGGTAGGATTTTGTGATGTAGCCAGGGTGTACTTCGCGGAACTTACAGAAGCAGAAATTTCGCATTATGTCGATCATTATCAACCCTTTGACAAGGCTGGAGCCTATGGCGTTCAGGAGTTGATCGGGTATATAGGTATTGAGCGTCTTGAGGGCTCTTATTTCACGGTCATGGGCTTACCGGTTCAGAAATTGTATGAAAAACTGAAAGAGTTTTAGAATCGGCTTTTTTATAGAAACAAAATGTGTACATTTGCCGCCTCCAAAAAAGGAGGTGGTATGGAGAGCCATGGCACCGAGTTTTTGAAAAAGAGGAGAGGTGGGTGAGTGGCTGAAACCAACAGTTTGCTAAACTGTCGTAGGGG
>JBJXFC010000348.1:0-5065 GCA_046153915.1 Flavobacteriales bacterium | reverse complement strand
GAACATGACTGAACACAGCCGTGAGTTGTATGAACGTCTGGTCGTATTGCGGTTCAAAGCTTTTGCGAATGAAGCAAGCGAAGTCAGTCCAACTTTGGAAGAACCCCTGAAGGAAGAAACACCTGCGACCCCGGCAATAGCTTTTAAAATCGATGAGCCTAAAACAGAGGTTGCTCCCAATCAGGTATCGCTTATTGATGCCATTGAAGAAGTCACCAAAGAAGAAAAAAATACAGAGGTTGGCGAAGAGATTGTTGCGGAAATGGCACCAGAACCTGTTGTGGTAAATGAGGTGCGCGAACTGCAGCCACCCAGATCTACTCAGACAGTTGCAACGGGATATCCTGAAAGCCTGAATGACCAGTTGGTGCGCGGAATGGGAGTAAAAGAAACTCTGGCAGATCGACTGGAACACAATCCAATTCCGGATCTTAAAAAAGCGATTACACTCAACCAACGTTTCCAGTTTTCGCGCGAATTGTTTAAAGGCAACAATCAGGAATACGAAGTAGCTGTGGATAAACTCAATTCTTCGGGTCGTGAAGACGCTTTGCGTCATTTAGATTCATTGAAGAATAAATATGCCTGGAACAATGAAAGTTCAATTGCAAGCGATTTCATCAATCTGGTAGAACGCAGACATCAGTTCTAAGAAGGTGGCAATCCATTCAACCTAACTTGAAGTTGAATTTGCGAAGTTAGATTTTAGTAAATACGAAAAAGCCCCGCACATCTGGCGGGGCTTTTTATGATTATCAATTTGATTATTCTACGATCAATTTGGATGTGAGCATACCACCTTGTGAGTACAACTCCACCATATAAACACCGGCACTTAGTTTGTGAGACACCGGAATTTGAGTTGTTCCAGAACGTAAAACTTCGTTGCTGACATAAACAACTTTACCGGTAGCATCCAGAATTTTTACTTCAGCACTTGCTCCGATATTGCTCGTGATATTGAGTGTAATCTCTCCAGCAGAAGGATTTGGATAGACGTTAAATCCTATCTGAAGATTGTTTATTTCTTCAATGTCTACATAAGTTATACTCGATGGAGTGCCAGCAATGGTAGGACATTGTGAGAATTGTTGCACCGCCACAGAATAGTTGCCAGATTCAGTAATAGTGTAAGTAGAACTTGTAGCATTATCGATTGGATTGCCGTCTTTTATCCATTGGTATGAAAGTCCCGGATCAATGCAAGTCAGCACATTGTTATTGGTCGTGAAAAGTGGCTCCCACCGGGTGAGATTTGAAAAGCGGATATAACAAGGATAATACACACTGTCCACAAATGGATTGCGATTGTGTTGTTCACTAAAAATAAATTCATTGCGCGCTCTTTCAAAATTATTTGGCAAATCGTTGAAGTGCCATTGCTTCACAACATATTCCTGCTGGCCATATGGCACAAGGAATCCAATGGACTCCGGGAAACTGAAGTCGTTGTCATTGGTGTTGTTTTTCACAGCATGATACATCATGTTGCGTGCTGCATCTCCTTTGATTTCATCGCGTGGCTCATAACACTCCTGACCATCTGCATTGTCGCCAAATTGTGTGCCGAGGTACGTGTAACTTGGAGTCACCACTTCACCATAGGGGTAGTTGCTGCGAATTTCATTGCAGGCTTCCTGCTGGACGGGCATCAGGTTGTGCATATCCGAAACCTCATAAGAGTCATCAAATCCCGGGTCGTTATAGGTTGGCATCCACGATTGTGGGAATGTGTGTTCACGGCTTAACTCTGGACCACCACCGCTCCACCATTGGAATCCGGCTGGATAGACATAATCGTATCCACTGTATTGGCATTCTATAAAATTCTGCGACATACCGTCTAGCAATGTATCGCGCACATAAAATTCATTGATGCATGTGCTGAGGTAGTTGGAGTAGTAAATCTGGAAATAGTCTTCCGGATTTAGAACTGCTGTCAGTTCATCTACAAAAGTTGATTCGGTGTGGTCCAGTGTTGCGTAGGTTGTTCCGATTTCCGGACCATCCGTAGTAGCTACTCCGGTAAGTGGAGAAGTGGTGAGGTAGTTTTCAAAACCTTCGGGACCATTGAATGCAAAAACAGCGAAGTGATACGAAGTGCTGGTTTCAATATAGCGTGCGTCAAATTCACCGGCTGGGCCAACATAAACAACTTGTTCGCCACCTACCCATTGACCTTTCATATAGGATGTGCCATCAACTGGTGATTGTGTAACGGCACTTCCTTTTTTGCGGAAAACAATGTAGTTCTCGGCAGCGGGAACTGCAGCATCAAAATTGACATTAAAATTCCAGGCGTTTAATCCGGGAAACCACAAATCTGTTGCCTGTGCTGTTGGTTCAGATGCAAAATCACCTGCAATAGCATAAACGTTGATTACATAACTGCCTTCGCTTGAATCATCGTTGTTGATGGTAATGGTGCAAAAGCGCGAACCATCGCCTACAGGAATGAAAGTAAGATCAAAACTTTCGGTGGAGCCTGCGCTAACGGTTGTTGGAACATTAGCGAGTAAAAACTGATCTGCGTTTACACCACTTAGTTCAATGGATGAAATAGTGAGGTCATTTGCGGTTCCGAGATTTTCGATATCGAATGTAGTAGTTGATGTATTTCCGATGCTGAATGTGTAACCACTTGGGAGATTTACAGAAGAAGAGGAAACATTGATTTCCTGCGCTGCAGAGGCGGTTGGTTGTGTAAGCGAAACTTCATCCAAGGCCACGTTAGATCCGCTAACCTTATTGGTAAAATAGAATCGGATATACCGGGTTGCTGAGGCAGGCTGATCGGTAAGAGCATCAAAAGAGGCTGTATTCAATTGACCATCCGTGAATGTATGCAATGGAGTAAAACTGCTCCCATTTGCAGATTCTTCAACAGTAAAAGTTCCTTCCCATGGCAGACCGTTAATGGTTTGGCCTTTTATGTAATAGGTTAATTCTCCAGGTTCTTCTGCAAATTCCACCAGAACATAATCCGTTGTTCCGTCGAGGCGGCAAGCCTGACCAACAAAGCCCTGTGAGTAGCGTGTATTTCCGCTGTTGAGTGATTCGCTCCAACCCGCAGGTGTAGCATCGTCAAAATTCCATGAAGTGGGCAATACAGCCTGAGCATTTGCAATTCCTGCGTATGTCAGTATGATCGCAACCACGTGTAACACTTTTTTCATCTGTTTATCTTTTTTATTGAAGGTAAAATTGTTTGTTCTTAGAAGGTATAATTCGCACCAACGTTCCAACGGAAACCCAAGCCCATGAAAACTCCGGCTGAGGCGGCGTTGAATCCACCGTCTGTTGTGTATTCGTTGTTGCGGGCGTCAGAGATATAAACGTTGTTGGTTACATTCATGAGGTTTACTTTGAAACCAAGGCGGCTCTTGCCTTTGTTTACATCCATGTTGTAGCCTAGATTTACATCCAGGATAAAGTATGCAGGCATTTTCCAGGATTGCTTATTAGCGTTTTCACCCTGAAGTGATTCGGGCAGAAAATCAGAATAGTTCTTATCGAAAAAAGTAAAGCGCGGTTTGATGTAGAATCCTTTGAAAGGTTCATAGCGCACTCCAAGACTCACTTGAATTTGAGCCGCATCGCCAACCAAAACTTCTTTCGAACTGAATTGAACTGTATCAACTACAACAGTGCCATCTTCATTGGTAACGAAAGCATCACCATTCGAAATCCATCTCCAGTCTCCAATTGAAATTGCAGATTCAAATGACAAAAATTTCAATGGATTGTATTCCAGATCCACTTCAACACCTTTGTGCAATGCATTCATCCCGGGAATGTTGTAAGGATAAATTTCGCCACCAACACTTGTGCTGCCGGTAGTTGGTTTGTTATTCCAGAGTGTATAATAAACATTCACAGATGGGCGAAGAATTTTATCGCGGTACGTATAACCAATTTCTCCGGCCATAATTTCTTCATTTTCTATTTGAGAATAAGCAGAAAGTGTAGTGCCTATCAACGTGAAGCTCATGTTCTGTGCTTTGTTCAAATATCCCGCATTTACAAATACATTGTGTTTAGGTGTCAGGTTGTAGTTGAATCCAGTCTTAATAGTATATCCCGGATAATTTTTCCATCCCAGTTCAGGATAAGTTCCGTCTTCGTTCTTTGCAGCGAAGTAGTCGACGCGGTTGTAGGAGTTTACTGATGCGGTGAGATTCACAAATACGGACCAATCTTTTTCCTTGTATTCTCCCAGTAAAAAGACACCTCGTTGTTTCACAAAACTGCGGATGTTGTATCCAAATCTATCACCATCACGCTTAACCACATTTTCAGGATCATTCGCATCATCACCACTTGAGTTGGGTACAGCATAATCTCCACCGAGTAAATCATAGATTTGCTGATAGCGATCGGTATGGTAATAACGTGCATCAATTCCTCCGCTCAAATCAATTTTATCTGAAAGTTTGTATTTAAAAGTAGATAGTATTCCAACCCAGACGTGGTTGTTTACTCTTGAAAAGATGTAGTTGCGTGCGATATACTGAGAAGTATCTGGCACATGAGAGAGGTCGTACGGCGGCACAAATGTCGTTCCTTGTGTATTGGTAGTGTAGATTCCCTGAAAATCGGTTTGCCCTTCATCATTAAAATCCGATGTCTTCAAAGAAGTACCTCCACCATTTCCAAACGAAGCATACACCACATTCGACCATCCAAATTTTGCATTGGGTGTCCACAAGTGTTTTAAATTGAGAATGGGTTTGTGGTAATAATTCAATCGTTCTGAAAGAATTTCTTTTTCTGCATCTGTGTTGTTTCGGGTACGTGCAAGTTCTCCCCAAAACTGGTTGTGACGCAATCCCCAGTCACCTCCCTGATAAGCAGATGTATCTACACCAAGACTCGCCGCATAGGTTTTATCGTAATACGAAATGGCTTGTCTGCCCGGACGTTGGAAGTGGTCTTGTGGACTTCCCATGGCCGTGAAAGAGAAGGAGTGCTCGACAAATTGTTTCTGAATTTTGATGAAGTAAAAGAGCTGACGCGAAATCAAATGCTCTACCCAGCCATCGTTGTATTTCGCAGATAGCGCTCC
>JBJXFC010000346.1:0-2886 GCA_046153915.1 Flavobacteriales bacterium | reverse complement strand
TTAAACTCACTTCACCTGCAGAAGCCAAACTATATCCAATAGTAAATGATTGATTTGCAGGATTTGGATATCCCGGAAAGAGTTGATTCTTCGGATAAACCATCAAGTCGTCTTCATTTAAAGTTGCCTGTGAAATGTTCTCATCACCATTCTGATACCATACAAATTGCAAATAACACAAATACATTTCATCTGCAGTTCCTTCTCCCCACCATGTCCACTGCGGAGGATCATTGGGATTCAATGGATTGTTGGAAGTATTGTCATACGTTGCATAACAATGAATGGTGTATCCTCCGGGAATATGAAGCAAATTCGGATAAGAATACGCCCCTTGCCAGTTAAAGTTGTATTCAGGAATCCGAATAAGCGGTATGGTATCCGTGTTATCGCCGCTCACCGCATACACCTCCCAACTTGCTCCGAGCAAATGCGCGTGGGGTGCTATGGTGAGAAGTGAAACACCAATTGGCACATCCACCGTTGCATGAAAAGTGGTAACCTCATCAGGAGGAATAAGAAAAACCCCTTCCATATCCGTTGGACTTATAGGATAAGTTACGATATACCTCTGAATCGGGTCTTCGGCAAAAAATATATTCACTTCTGTTTGATCCATCTCATTTACCGGTGTTGGACCATAGTGCATTTGCAACAATAAATCGCTTCCAGCATAAAGCTTTTTGCCAATGGTTGGAGGATAAACCACAGGTGCTGCACCCGGCACCCAGGCAGTCAAAAATTGATCTACGGGTTCAAATCCAAATCCACCAAATTGCGTGTAGCCATATTCCGGATCAGCTGCATCCAGTTGAGCCGCCGTGCCGGTAGTGTCAATTCCCAAGATGGCGTGGTGACAGATTTCATTGTTGTCTGCACGAACTTCAACGGCTTCAATGTCTTTGTCTTCTGTTAAGCCCGTGGGTAAAACAAAAATTTGGTATTGATCCGAGTTGGTTCCCTGGTGCTCATAAGCCTGAGACATAGTGAGCACAAGATCTGGAACTCCTACTTGTGAACCAGAAGGAAAAACAGGCAGCTCCGGCTCAAGATCCGGATTTCCAAGGGGCATGCCATCGGCCACCCAGGTCGCAATATCACTGCGCTGTTGTGTGGTCAGAACGTTCTCATTGAGAAAATGCCTGAAATTGGGATCGGGTCTCCACGGTGGCATAAATCCTATCGACGTTACTTCTACAATGGTACTTCCAACTTCGGAAATTTCTTCGTAATTGGTCAATGGAAATCCTCCAATTTCACCCTCTCTGTGGCACTTTGAACAATGCGTATAGATGATTGGGGCAATGTCTTCTGTAAAGGTAACTTGTCCAAAAGACAAGAGCGAACAGAATAATCCTGCAATGGAGACAATTTTTTTTAGCATCGGTTTTGTTTTGAATAGGATAAGCTAAGGTAAGCAAATCTATGACTAACAGAATGTTCTGAGGTTTAATTGACCCACAAAAAATGGTTAATCTTCTATTTCAGGAACTTTTTGCGGAAAATCGACCCGGTTTCCAACCTGACTTCAACTACATATACCCCCGAAGTCCATGCGTTGGTTGGTGCAGACCAGGTCTGATTGCAATGCTCATTCAAAAGGGTTCTCCCTGAAAGATCGAAAACCTTGACTTCACCATGATGAATTCCGGTATTCAAAGAAATGAAATTTTCGGTCTGATTGAACCGCACATTTTCCTCCGAAGCCAAATGATCGACAGATGTTAATCCAGTTCTCACCGCCCATGCATACTGTCCTTGTACAAGGCTGTCTATGTCAATTCGTCCGGTCCAATTGTCGTTTCCACCTGGCGCTGTGCTTACTGAGTAAGAGCCAAATTCTTCCCAGGCTGAGGCACCATGCGGGCGATACAGCAAAATGATGCTGTCTTCGTTCATGGCATTCATTTCGACATAGTCGAAAAACAATGAATCAAAATGGTTGGTGGCATTCTGATCGCCATAATACCGAATCGATGCATCCATGTAGACTTCTTCATTGGCATTGGTAATCACATTCCACCAGCGGTCTGGTGAAATAAAATATTCGGGATTGTTTTGGTTTTCGTCTACCGCTGCAAAGTGATTTTCGATGCGAACAAATACACTGTCCATGCCACCCAAATTGTTGAAGTCGATATCCATTTCTGCAAAGTCAAAATCATCGCCACCTGTTTCATTGATCCATCGCTCTTCACCCAAAACAGCCATCGAAATAGCGTCGTTGCGGTTGAGGTAAAAGGCTATTGGATCGAACCCTGTAGGCAAATTCATTTCGGTGGCAGTTTCAAATCCGGTAGCGTGAATTTGTGCAGAAACAATTTCTCCATTTGCATTGATGGCATTCAATTGCATGGGAACATTGCTGTAGAGCTGGGGTGCATAATGACTATGCTGTTCGATAGTGACCAACCAATTATCCGCGCCTGCATCTGAAAATGACTTTACTCTGAACTCAGGAAAACCAGGGTCAAAAATCCAGTTGTCGAAATAGGAAGAAATATCTTCTTCCGTGAAAGTAGAAAAATAATCGCGCAATGTTTCGCTGCTTACATCGCTGTATGCATACTCTTCCATGAATCCCTGAATAGCTGCAAAAAAATCCACGTCTCCCATATAACCGCGAAGTGTGTGGGCAACATCCGCTCCCTTGTTGTAGACGTGATCACCATATGTAATTTCATGCGGAATACCACTTACGGGATAACGCGCGCCATCGTTTCGATGCGCATTCAACAGAACATCTTTGTGATTGTCGCGCACAAAATCCACGTAGGCCTGCTCACCATAAATCACTTCTTCAAAAAGAGCTTCGCTGAATCGAGCCCACCCTTCGTTGATCCACATATCATAAGCATTGCTGCATGTTACCAAATCGCCCCACCA
>JBJXFC010000341.1:0-4751 GCA_046153915.1 Flavobacteriales bacterium | reverse complement strand
GTTTGGCTGATAATACAACAACCACAATCAGCGTAGCCGGCGCCGTTGGGTTTTATCCTTCGCCTGAATATACATACACCACTACAACACTCGACGATGTTTACACCAATGCAGATTTTGCGTTGTGCCCTGATCCAACGGCACATAATTTTTCTGTATTTGCCTATTCTAACTTTTCCCCACGCCCTGGTTTCGGTCTTAACTATTATATTGTTGTAGAAAATCTTGGTCCCAATATCGACGACGCAGAACTACACTTTGATTTTTCAGCAATGCCGGGCGCGACAATTGCAAATAGTTATGGAGGAGTGATATCTGGAACTAACGTTACCTGGAATGTTTCCGATTTGAGTATGTTTGAGACATCTGTAATTTATTTGGCATTCGATGTTGATGCTTCAGTGGCTTTGGGAACGATCTATCAACCCTCGGTATCAGTCAACATTATTCCGGGAACAGTTTCGGATATTGATTTGTACGATAACCTTTATACGCTAACACAAGAAGTGGTTGGTAGTTACGACCCCAACGATAAGACCGTTAACATTCCAGCAGTAGATATCGAAACACTTTCATCACAGGATGTTGTTACTCTCGATTACACCATACGTTTTCAAAACACCGGAACGGCAGAGGCGATCTTTGTGAGAGTTGAAGATGTGATTGAAGAAGACCTTGATCTCACGACTTTCCAGATGCTTAACGCCAGTCATCCTTTTCAACTCACTTTTGATGAAGACAGAAAAGTAGAATGGTTGTTTGAAAATATAATGTTGCCCGATAGCACCACAGATGAAGAAGGCAGTCATGGATATATTCACTTCCGAATCAACACCAAAAACAATTTACAACTCACCGATGCCATCTCGAATAACTGCGCGATTTATTTTGATTACAATGAGCCCGTCATCACCAACACGGCGACAACAGAATTTTATATCTGTGATGAAGAACTGACCTTAAGTGGTGAAGGCAGTTATTGCGAAGGAGATATAATTTCCATTGCCGGAGTTGGCGAGTGGGACAATGTTGTTTGGACATTGAACAGTGTTGAAGTAGGTAACACAGTGCAGTTTACATCTGCTGATGCGGAGCCGGGAAATTACACGTATCACATGACAGCAATGAAAGGATACTGCGTGTATGAAGATGATTATGACGTCGTTGTTTCCGTTATGCCAGCAACACCCGTTATCACACAAGAAGAAAATACATTGACTGCAAACGGGACGGGAATGTTTATCTGGAGCCTGGATGATGTATTAATCGATGATTTTGACAATACTATTGGGATGACGGAATCAGGAATTTATTCAGTTTACATCCAGAACATGGAGTGCTATTCTGAATTGGCAAGCGAGTATTTCGAGTATACAGGAGTGGATGAAATGAAGTCTGACAACTATTTCGTTTTAAGACCGAATCCTTCGGATGAATTTACAGAGGTCTTGCTGAATCAACCACTTTCAGACAATATCTTGCTAAGGATTTCGGATGCTGTAGGAAAAAAGATAGAAGACCAGCAATTACAGTCTCCGACATACAGAATAACCACCAAGACTTTTGCACCAGGTGTTTATTTCGTTACACTGCTAACCAATAGTGATGTACAAATTCAAACCTTGAAACTCATCGTGCGATAATCCATTTTATCCTTTCTTAAATGAATACCATGAACAAAACACTATCTATAGTTCTCGTCTTTTCATTGTTATCCAACGGCATAATATCACAAGTATGCACCGGCGATTTTTATTTGGAAGACCAGCAAATGGTGGATGATTTTTTGGTGAACAATCCAACGTGCACTGTCATCGATGGTAATGTCTATATCGGAGTTTCGGGCAATCTGGAAGAAATCACCAATCTTGGTGGCCTTCAGAATATCACAGAAATTACGGGTGACTTGCAAATCCAGGCGAATGGACCTGCGAATATGTCTCTCGTTGGACTTGGCAATTTGACTATAGTAGGAGGATTGCTTCAAATTGGTGATAATGTCTATTGGGACAATCCCGGGTACATGCCAGTTTTGACGGGTCTTGAGAATTTGGTATCTGTACAATTTCTTGATCTTACCATAAATGGCGAAACTGAATTGACACCGTTGTTCGGTATTTCAGAAATTTCTACTATGACCTTTCATGGATTTGACAACGCGCACCACAACATGCTCAATATGTTTCCCAATGTGCAAACTTTGGAATCTTTTGTCTTTCACAGCGAGGGCAACACCAT
Source organism: Flavobacteriales bacterium (assembly GCA_046153915.1). Lineage (GTDB taxonomy): Bacteria > Bacteroidota > Bacteroidia > Flavobacteriales_D > Sanyastnellaceae > JANNVZ01. The sequence continues at coordinate 2,513 of JBJXFC010000341.1, read as the reverse complement.
TAGTTTGAGTGGATTTGATGCTTTGATCGATGTTGGTGAAATTATTTTTTACACATCCGGAAGCACCAATTTTTTGACCTTTGATGCGTTTCACAATTTACAAACCTGCGATTATTTGTATACGGAGTTTTGTTATACCAATCCGGGTCCGCTGGGATTTGAGAGTCTTGAAACGGCTGGTAACATATATTTGGATTTTGCAATTGAAGGCCCCTATTTCAATTTTGGTTCTCTTCAAACAGCGGATAATTTGTATATTGGATTGGCCTACATGGACAATATTACAGGATTTAACTCGCTCACACACGTCACACAAGAACTTACCGTTGAGGGATGGCCAACGATTATCAGTTTTCCTTTGTTGCAAGAAGTGGGAGCACTTGAGATTTGGGCTGATGATGCCGGTGGATTTTTATTGGAGTCAATACAATTTCCAGAACTTGATAGCATTATCGGCGATTTTAGAATGCGAGAAGGATATGTAACCAACCTCGATTTTCTAGAAAATCTCGAATACATCGGTGGCCAGGTCATTCTCAATGACAATCCGCTTTTGTCCGACTGTGCAATAGAAGTAGTGTGTGAAAAATTGTCTTTGACACCTGAAGACTTTATCCTTGAGGGCAATGCAGCAGGTTGCAATTCCACCGATGAAATAATAGCCATGTGCACAACGAGCTATGTAACCGGTAGTGTTTTTGCCGACCTGGACTGCGATGGTGTTTTTAATAACGATGATATCTATCTCCCCAATTCAATTATTCATGATCAGAATGATTTGCCGGTGGGATCGACATACAATGGTGGAAATTATTTAGTGGGATTGCCAGATAATACAACAACAACCATTTCCACATTGACACCGGTAGGTTTTTATCCTTCGTCTGAATTTACATTTACTACAACGACGCTGGATGATATCTATTCCGATGTTGATTTTGCCTTGTGCCCCGATCCTGCGGCTCACAATTTTTCCGTATTCCATTATTCTACTAGTTCCCCGCGTCCGGGATTCGAGCGCAATTATTACATTAGAGTAGAAAACCTTGGGGCGAATATCGATGATGCAGAAGTGATTTTTGATATTTCGGGAATGCCAGGAGCTTCAGTTGTCAATAGTTATGGTGGTGTGATTTCCGGAAATACGATTACCTGGACCATTTCAGATTTGAATATTTATCAATCTACCTTGCTTCATGTAACTTTATACATAGATCCTTCCATAGCACTTGGCACTATTTATCAATCGACCACGACAGTCAACATAGTTCCGGGAACAATAACGGATATTGATTTGAGCGACAACGTATTTTCACTCACACAAACCGTAATTGGTAGTTACGACCCCAATGATAAAACGGTCAATATTCCTGCTTTAGATATCGAAACACTTTCATCATCTGACGCAGTAACTCTCGATTACACTATCCGTTTTCAAAACACCGGAACTGCAGAAGCGATCTTTGTGAGAGTTGAAGATATCATCGAAGAAGACCTTGATCTCACTACGTTCCAAATGCTCAATGCCAGTCATCCTTTTCAACTCACATTCGATGAAGACAGAAGGGTGGAATGGTTGTTTGAGAACATTATGTTGCCTGATAGTGCCACTGATGAGGAAGGAAGTCATGGCTACATTCATTTCCGCATCAACACCAAAAACAATCTGCAACTCACAGATACCATCTCGAATAACTGCGCGATTTATTTTGATTACAATGAGCCTATCAATACCAATACGGCAACCACCATTTTTTATGAATGTCCGGAAGAACTTGCGATAATCACTGAAGGAAATTATTGTGAAGGAGAGTCCATTTCAGTTCTCGCAACCTATGGCTGGGAAGAATATAGCTGGACGGTAAATGATCAGCCTGATGGAACGGGACTTGGAATTTCTATTGACAATGCGGCGCCGGGAATATATTTTATCACATGCGAAGGCACGACAGCGTATTGCGAAGGCACCACAGGGTATGAATTTTTCGTAGAAGAAACTCCCGATGCGGTAGTGATTACCGGTGATCAGGATATCTGTGAGGGTGAAAATTTTGAACTTTCAGCATCATCGGGCTGGGACAGTTATTCGTGGATACAGAATGGCGATGTAATTAGCAATGCGAATATCCTGGAGATAATTGCACCAGCCAATGGCGTTTCTACGATTGAGCTTATTACTTCAACCGCGAATTGTGAATCAACATCTGAATTATCCCTTTATGTTGGGGCAAATCCGCCAGTAACAATAGAATTCAATTTAGAAACCCAGCTCATCGCCGGGCCAACATGGTATATGTATGATTGGTATATCAATGGTCTATTGATCGAAGGAGAAAATCTGTATACGATTAATCCATGGCTTTACGGAGTAGATGGGTTTGAGGCATATGCTATTGTAACGGGTCCCAATGAATGCACCACAACAACCAATACGGTGAGTTATGTCGGTTTAGTGGAGACAACGAATGGTTTTGTGGAAGTGTACCCCAACCCGATGACGGAATCGACTTTTG
>JBJXFC010000317.1:0-5125 GCA_046153915.1 Flavobacteriales bacterium | reverse complement strand
TGGTGTTCGATTTGATAATTGACAGGTCCCGAAATCCATTGAAAGAAAACATTCGTTTTAAAATTACTCGTGCCTTCCAACTGGTTCACGGCCCATGAAGTTGTGACTATATTGTTCTCGTCAAGTTCAGCAATTTTCACTTTTTTGTTGAGGTGTTCTACCTGAAGAATATTGGTGATGAGAATACTCGATACAAAATGCATAGTAAAAAAACCAATAGCCCACTGCCAAAAATGAATGGGAAGAAGGACATTAGGCAAAACAATAAACGCAATGACATAATACAACTTAGTCGCCCAGAAAATGAAAAGTTCTTTTTTGGGATGCGGCTTACTTTTTCTACTGCCCCAGGCGTTGTAGCGCATCAGTTTGTCAATATCCAACCAGGCAAACCAGAAAAAAGTAAAGAGGCCATAAGCGAGTGGCCCATAAATATGCTGATACCTGTGGCGGGGAAACCACCTCGCATCCTCGCTAAACCGCATGGTTTCATCTTCTTTCAGCGCTTCATCATTCACATAAATATTGGTATAGGCATGATGCGACACATTGTGTTTGATGATCCATATATAATCACTCATACCGAAAAGATTAAAACTAAATCCCATCATACGATTGATTTTGGGAGATGGAGACAAACATCCATGAGCAGCCTGATGGCTTATATTAAAACCAACAGCAGCAATAAGAACCCCAAGCGAAACACAAATCAGCCACATGGCCCAGAGTGGCATGGCAATAAAAAACAAACTCAGGTAAGCTCCCACAAACAATACAACGAGCAAAATCATTTTAGCCCACAAACGAGCATTTGCATAGGTAGAAATACCTTGAACAGAAAAATAAGCATGCACTTCGGTACGCAATTCATCCCAGAAATCAGAATGCAGTTTTTGATTGAATTTGATGGGCTGCAAATGCATGATTGAATATTAGGCTAACTAAAATTCTTCTATTGACAACACAAGATTGGTATCGCCAAATCATTTGTGAGAAATTTTTCTTTGTCGGGTTTGCCCATTACCATGTCTTCGTGGTGCGTATCAGAAGTTAAGGCAATCGCATCCATTCCATTGGTTTTGGCAAATTGCACTGTTTGGCCTGCGTAGCCCAATGACATGGATTTGTTGTCTTCGAGAACAGAAGAAAAAGCAACGCCTTCTGCTTTCAAGTATAATTCAGCCAGCTTTTTGTTTTCTGCAATTTCTTCTTCGCTATTTCCCACGTACTTGTCAATTTCATAATGCACAATTTCTGCATTGAATAATTTGGCAACGATAGATGCATGTTTCACTTTGACCATATAGTCGGGATATGGACTTGCCGGAATCATAATCCGTTGGATGCCGTTCGGATTAACCGTGGTTTTCTCCTGCACAACCAGACAAGGAAACTGAATGGCATGAACCAATTTCAGAATATCTGCACCAAAAAGATTTTGAGCAATGCCACGAATACCGTGTGTGCACATGACAACAAGATCGGGACTTTGTTGAGCAACATAACCAGGTATCACTGTAAGGAATTTTCCATGTCCAATCATAACCTGCACAGGTAAACTGTCTCCGGTATATTGTTTTACAAAAGATTCCACATGATCAGCCTGAACCGCATCGGATTCCGTTTCACCCGCGATATGGAGTGCGACAATATCAGCTCCGGATTTTCTGGCTATCACGGCTGCCTGCAACAGCGCTGGTTTAGAACTTTCAGTAAGATCAACAAGCACAACAATTTTTTTCATAAACGCACCAAAATAAAATAAAGATTGAAGCCCAAAAGTAAAGGAAGAGCGACCTCAAACTACATCACCTCAATCAAACCCGGAAAATGTCCAATTTCAGCAATCCAATGTGGGAACATTTTCATTTTGAGATAGAAGACACGATGCATCCTCTCCCCAATTCGTGGGATATGGTTTCATTTCGACCAGAGAAGCCCCTATTTTTGAAGCGATCACGTTGGCCATGCGCAAAATTCTGCTTTTATTCATATCCGTTTTATGCACATGCATAGCCCTTGCCCAAAGCGGCACAATTGCATTTCAGCATTACGGACTTTCGGATGGAATGTCAGACAATTCTGTTACCTGCGTTCACTTTGATAAAAAAGGATTTTTATGGATGGGTACCAATGAAGGTCTAAACCGTTTTGATGGTGAATCATTCTTCGCATTGAATAAAAATTCCGATCAAAAGGAATCCATTTGTGGCAATAGTATAACGGCGATTGAAGAAGATGCATCGGGGAACTTGTGGATTGGAACCAGAGATGGTGGAATCTGCCGATTAAACAACAAACTCAAAACCGATCGCAATCCTCCTTTGATTAACTCGAATGGTCAGCAAATATACCATGTTCATGATTTACTGTTTGATCGCGATAGCACGTTGTATGTAGCTTCAGAAAAGGGGCTCTTTTACTCATTTCCTCCCTATGATCAATTCACAGAATCCACTCCTTCCATTCCACGGGCATGCTATTCTCTTATTCAATCAGCCGATGGAGTTCTAACTTCATTCATTACGCTTACGTTAATGAAATTGAACAAGGGTGAAGGAAATAAACTGACATACAGGCCTTATCCGGAAGATGGTCATACCATGCAATTTTTTTTTCGCACCCTTTCGGGAAAAATAGTTTCAGGTGGTTGGGACCCATGTCTGCACCAATACTCCGAAAAAGACAATCTATGGGTGAGCAAAAGGATTTCTGACCAAGGGCTAATTGCCCAGGACGATGAAATAGTAAGTATTACAGAAGCTACCCCCGACGTGTTATGGTTGGGAATGAAAAGTGGAAAAATTCTGCGACACGATTTGCAACACGATGAATATTCTATACTGCCCATATCTGAAGAAGAAACAAAGCGCTTAAACGGCAAACGGATATTTTGCATGTACACCGATCCATTTCAGCGCACCTGGATAGGAACAGATGTGGGGCTTCATGTTTACAATCCACTAAACTCTCTATTCAATGTGCAATGGCTACCGGACAACACATCTAAGGTTATCACTTTCGCATCGGCAAAAAACGATGTCCTTGTTGGTACAAGTAATGGACTTTTCAAGGTTGGAAATACCGGTTTAGAAAAACAACGCATATTCAACCAAAAACCCTATTCTGCCCACAGCATTTTTCCAACTAAAGATCACATTTACGTTGGCACTACCGACAATCTGATGGAACTAACCGGAGGGATTTTAAATCCTCTATTTGCGGCACCCCCGGACAATATGAAAGAAATAGAAAGTACATTCTTCAATACGATAAGTGAGGTAAGCATAAACAATAAAAACTACCTGCTTGCAAATCCATATGGCCATGGAACCTTCCTTGCTTCACTTGAAGACAACGACTGGGTAGGTGGAGTGGTGATGAGCAACGGTAAAATAGATCATCTCATCAATAACATTCTGCGGGATAGCAAAAGCAGAACCTGGTTTCTGGGAACATCCTCAGGTATTAGCCTCTTCGAAAGCTGCACGCTTTTAGGTACAAATTTTCCATCCGTGAAATGGGATCTGGAAGCGATAGGAGCCGAAGCCATTCATTTCAATACCAGCTCATATACTCAGGCCGGAATAACACCGGAGATTTCTGCCATGATAGAAAATGCCGACGGAACATTTTGGGTTGGTACACTTGGCAGTGGGCTGTTGTTATTTGATCCGGAAAAAGATTCGCGTTGGTATACACCTGTCGAAAATTCGCCCTCATCTGTGTATCAGCTGGCAAAGGACCGGCAGGGGTTTATTTGGATGACTGCCCGGGGCGGCATTTTTTCTTTTAATCCCGCAACTTATGAGTGGCAAAAATTCGATGAAAAAGACGGCATTCCATCTGCAGGTCTTAGTAAAAGCCTATTTATGCATGAGAACGGTGTTATGTATGCCGGAGGCAATGGATTCTATTTGAGCTTTGAACCTGAAAAAAAAGTCACCAATCCGGAATTACCTCACACAGTCATTACACATATTGAAGTGATGGGATCCAATTGCGATAGTTTGCAATACACCTCTGCGTTTTCACTTCCATTTGATCAGAATTTTATTACATTTCATTTCTCATCACTTTGCTTCAATGATGGATCCAACAGCACCTTTGAATACATGCTCGAAGGACTGGACCCGGCCTGGAATAGCAGCGGAACAGTCAGTTTCGTAGATTACAACAAGCTTCCATTTGGAGAATACACATTCAGGGTGCGGGCCATTTCTTCAACGGGTGTGAAGGACACGGGTGAAGCTACAGTGCGATTCTACATTGAAGCACCATTCTATTTTCGATGGTGGTTTATAGGTCTTGTGCTGTTAACAATAGCCGCACTGGGCTTTATCCTGATCCAATACCGCAACAATCAAAAAAATAAACTCACTGATATGCGCGATAAAATTGCACGCGATCTTCACGATGATGTCGGCAGTGCACTTGGCAGTATTTCCTTTTACAGTGAAACAGCGCGGAAAACCCTGCTCGAAAACAAAACAGAGAGAACAGATGACATTATAAAACGCATGGGAAGTACCTCGCGCCAGATGATTGAAAACATGCACGACATTGTATGGGCTGTGCAATCGGGCAACGACTCAGTGCAGCATCTTCTTGACCGCATGCAGTCGGTGGTTGCAGAATTATCATCGGATCATAATTTCCCGATTCGTTTTGAATGCCAGGACGATATTAAGTCGTTGAAAATGGATATGAATATGCGCAAAAATTGCTACCTCATTTTCAAAGAGGCGATTTACAACAGCATGAAATATTCCAAATGCAGTGAGATTAAAATCCATTTTTACAAGGAAAATCGCAAGGTCATCTTACACATTGAAGACAACGGGATTGGCTTTGACATCGCAAAAGCACATTCCGGCAATGGGCTAAAAAACATGTCGAGTCGTGCAGAAGAAATGCATGCACGACTTTCAATACAATCCTCTTCAACCGGAACACATATTGATCTTGTATTACCATCACCCGAAATGGGGATATTTTAGAACCTCAATAATCCTCAAATTAGGACCATGGCTGTAAGTGTACTTTTTTTTGACGACAACAAAAACATTCGTGAATCGCTCACCTTGTTATTTGAGAATGACGACAGGTTTGAGTTCGTTGGTGC
>JBJXFC010000273.1:0-8927 GCA_046153915.1 Flavobacteriales bacterium | reverse complement strand
ATATCCGAAAGCGATCTAAATCTGACACCACCAACCGTTGAAGACAACTGCTCAATCGCATCAATTTCCAAAAACGCACCAGCCTATTTCCCAATTGGTACAACAATAATCGTATGGACAGCAGTTGACCAATCCGGAAACGCGAGTACCTGCGAACAATTAATCGAAATAATCGGAGCAGAATCATTGAGTATTATTTGCCCGAATGACACAACACTTCAGAATGAGCCAGGCTTCTGTTATGCCCTATTCGAACCGTCTGCACAGGTGTCCATTAGTGGCGGCTGTGAAGAATATGTCATCACCAACAATCAGACTGTTTCAGAATACCCAATTGGTTCAAATCAATTGGTATATACCATAACCGGAAGTGAAGGATTTATTTCTACATGCACTCAGACTATTGTTGTGCAGGATGTCGAACCACCGGTAATTGTGAATTGCCCGGAAACTCAAATTTACTTCCTCGACTCGCTATGCTCCTATGTTATCCCAGACTTTACGTCAACAATTCTGACCACAGACAATTGTCTGCAAGCAATAACATATACTCAATACCCTGAGGCCGGCACAATACTTACAGGTCATAACACGGTCCAGAACATACTAATTGAAGCGGCTGATAGCTATGGACTAATATCTACATGTTCATTTGGTATACAAGTCGTAGACACCCTGCCACCGTCTATAATTTGCCCATCCGATTTTGAAGGAGAAGTATTGGCAGGATGTCAGCTTTGGTTAGATTTTGTTTCACCTGTCCTGGAGGACAATTGTTCCATACTCAGTTATTCCCATGATTATCCGCTTGGAATTTCTTCGCAGGACGCAAGTGCCTATTATCCGGTAGGTACAACCCTCGTGAACTGGATCGTAATGGACCTTGCCGGAAATACAAATTCATGCGTACAAACCGTTGATGTAGCTGATAACGTTCTTCCAATCATCAATTGTCCCGAAAATGAAATAGTCTATATCAGTGAAGACGAAGAAACTGTTTATCTCAACATAAACCCGCCCAACGCTTCCGATAATTGTACGTTGAGTACAATCACCAACGACTATACTAATTCGTGGAATGGCAATGGAGAATATCCTGTAGGCATTACCGAAGTAACTTGGACAGCTACAGATGTCAATACCAATTTCAACTCTTGTATACAATTTATTGAGGTAATTCAGGTGGACGATAATGGCATTCTTTGTCAGACTGACACCATTGAAACTTCACCCGGAATGTGCGGTAGCATGGTGTCTTTGCCTCAACCAATCATTTTGGAATCGGATGGATCAGAAACATTCGTGAATGATTTTAATGGCACATCAGAGCTTTCAAATGTCTTTCTGCAAACAGGAAATAATTTTATCAATTGGATTGTAACAGATGCGAACAACAATACTTACGTCTGCACAGATTCCATATTCATTGTTGACCTTGAGTTACCAGTGATGCTATGCCCTGATACTTTGTTTGTAACATCAGAGCCCGAAATGTGTGGAGTTTACCTGGAAATAAACACACCAACCACTTACGACAATTGTGGCATTTCAACGACTATTGCCGTCAATACACAAGGTGCTGTAGTTTATCAGGTGTTCCCTATCGGTATTACTGACATAACATGGCTTACACTCGACTATTCCAGCAATTTTAATTCGTGCCATCAGGTGGTGGTTGTTACTGCAGAAGTACCAACGTCAATTCAGTGTCCGGAAGATCAAATTGGAGCGACAGATCTAAATGGCAACTATACACTACCGGATTACACATCCATGGCCACGGTAGTACTCAATTGTCCTGAAACCGAATTTGTTTCACAATATCCGCTGCCAGGCACAATTGTAAATACAGATACCGTAGTGACACTTTATCTGAACAATGAAGATGAAATAATCGACTCTTGTGAGTTCAATTTGACCATTCTCAATATAGAAGCGCCCATTTTCAATTGTCCTCAAGAAACGCTTTTGGTTTATTACAACGAGGCTTGCGAAATAGTAGTAGAAAATTACCGAGACCTCATTGATTCAACATCAATCGCAGCCTTTGGCAATTTCACCATTCATCAATTTCCCGATACAAATGCTGTGTTGAACAGCTTAAACAACATTGAAATTTGGATTACAGACGAATCAGGCACCTCCAGTGATACCTGCACAATTGGAATAACAGCATTTGACAATGTACCTCCAACCGTCAATCAACTTGATAACATAACAATTTCTCTGTTGCCAGGAGAATGTGATTACATTTTTAATCCAATCTCAGAAGTCTATCCTGAAGACAATTGTGATAGCAATCCACTGGTACATATTATCGGCAATGCCAACAATATTTGGACGGTTGGAAGCCATGAAGTTTATTATTTCAGTATTGATTATAGCGACAACAGCAGCGATACACTTCAATTTACGATAACAATTGAAGATAGTAATGCGCCAGCAGTAGATTCTCTGGAAATAGAAAATATCATAACCTGTGATCCTGGGTTCATTTGCCCTGAGCCTTTGTTTAATGGTTGTCCGGGTGAAATCATTACCGTTACACCGTTGTTTGATGAACTTCAACCTGGAATAAATACCATAGCCTGGGAAGCGACTGATGGCACGAATACAACTACCTACACCTATACAGTAAATCTTGTGAACCCTGAAATTGTAAGTATTAACGCACTCCCCACAATATGCCAAACCAATTCTCCGGTGGTAATTACAACAACATCATCTTTACTAATGGACATCACACTGGCGGGCACGAATATTCTTGACACCCTCGAAAATGGAATGCTCGATCCGTTGTTGTATTCTCCCGGAGTATATACCCTTTCTGTGGCAAATGATTTGTTACCTTGTATTGAAATAACAGACTTTCAAATAACGATACTCGAAACTCCGGATATTAGTCTGATGGCCAATACACTTTCGGTATGCGAATCAGAAATTGAAATCACAGCATTCACCTCATCAGAAACAATCACATGGGCAGTCCCTGCAGATCTCGAATATTCCAATACTTCTGCAAATTCAATTCAACTGCAGTCTATGACAGATGGTACTTATGAGGTGATTGCCACGGCAAGCTTACAGGGCTGTCTTGCCACAGATACGCTGCTGGCCACATTCTGGACCATGCCTCAAATGGTTTATGCAGGGGAAGATCAACAACTATACCTCACTTCAGCAACATCGATTGAAGGTACCTTCACTGGAAATGGAATTGCGGAGTGGAGCGTAATAAGTGGCAGTGCCTTATTCGAAGATATCAATGCCAGCAACAACAATATCACGGGACTAGAGACTGGCATCAATATTCTGCTATTTGAAGTTAGCAATGGACTTTGTTCTGCATCCGACAGTCTCATTATTGAAGTAAACGGACTTTCCATTCCAAATGGATTCTCACCCAATGGAGATGGAACCAATGATGGATTTGTTATCAATGGTATAGAAAATCTGGGAAAAGCAGAATTGTATATCTACAACCGATGGGGACAAATGATTTTCGAATCTGCCGACTATCAAAACGAATGGAAGGGTAAAAATCAACAGGGAGAAGAACTGCCCGATGATACCTATTACTATGAATTGAAACTTGATCAGGAATCACACCAGGGATTTGTTATCATAAAACACTAAGGATGAAGAAAGGAATTTACATCATCGTTTTTATACTCGTCGCTGGAAAAGTTTCCGGACAGCTTTTTCCGCAACAGAGTTTGTACTTTAACAATCCACTCCCTTTGAATGCAGGAGCGGCGGGTAAAGATGATGCTTTAAGCATAAGCCTGAGTCATCGCACGATGTGGCGAGGAGTTGAAGGTGCGCCAAAAACCCAATATGTCTGTATTCACACTCCATTAAAGAACGAACAGTTTTCGGTTGGACTGCAATTGATCAACGACCAACTTGGCATTACAAAGCGCACCGGCCTATTTGCAACCGGCGCCTACCGCATAAAATTGAGCAAAGACTACCGACTAAGTTTCGGTCTAACTGGAGGTATGCAGACTTTTTCCAATCGCTGGTCTGAAATTGAAACTACAGTCCAGGGTGATCAGGCCTTCGCAATTGCAGATCAAACGTATTGGCTCCCACAAATTGGCACGGGTATTTTTCTCGATGGAAAAAATGCCTTCGCCGGAATATCAGTGCCTCGTATGCTCACTGAAACATACCAGGGCGGAGGAAAGTATAAAGCGATTCACACCATAAACAATTACTCCACCCATATCATGGGAGGATATCGTATAATGCTTAAGAATCATTGGTACATAAGTCCATCCGCGCTATTGAAATACCACCCTTCAAGCGCAATACAAACTGATCTTACTTGCATGCTCGGTAAAAAAGAACTTGGTGAAGCAGGTCTCACATACCGATTTAACCAATCAGTGGTTGGTTTGGTGCAGGCGCGAATTAACGCGCAGCTAAATCTTGGATATGGATTTGATTACCTTCTTGGAGGATTAAGTCAATACCAAAATGGCTCACACGAAATAATGATGGCCTACAAATTTATCTATCAGAATAAAGCCCCCAATCCCCGGCTATTTTAATGCTGAAAGTACTGCCCTATATCGTTTGTTTAGTCCTGCTTTATCCAATGGATATTGCCGGGCAACTCATAACTATTGAAGAGGTAGACTGGAATTCTGAATTCAATGAGTTTGCACCTGTTTTTTACGGTGAGGAAATTGTTTTTTGCAGCGACCGGCCCAGTCAATTTGGAATAAAATGGGTCAATGAGAATGGCCAACAACCTGTAAAGGTCTATCGAACAGGAGCAACAAATGGCAAGCGCAATTTATACCTGAATCCTGCGATCAATAGCATTTACAATGAAGGCCCGGTTTGTTTCAATACGGCACAAGATCAGATGTATTATACGGGAACAATTGTAAATCCATTGAATAAAAACAATCCTGCGCTTGGAATATTCATGTGCAGAAAAAATGGGAATACCTGGACCAAAAGCGAGCCATTTAATTTCAACAGTATCAATGCAATCTACAATGTCGCGCATCCCATGCTTAGCAAAAATGACAGTACATTGTATTTTACTTCCAATATGCCCGGTTCCAAGGGTGGCATGGATATATTCTATTGCACATTGACTGATCAGGGCTGGAAGGAACCCATCAACATGGGCAATCTCATAAATACCGAATTCAATGAATGTTATCCTTTCGTAGACGAGTTTTCCAATTTTTTCTTTTCAACTGATCGAAATTCATCCCATGGAATGGACATTTATGAATGCAAATTCAACAAGGATCAATACTTAGATCCTACTCCACTCAATGAGCCGATGAATAGTAATTTCGATGATTTTGCCTATACATCAACCAATGGTGGTGAATTGGGTTATTTTTCTTCAAACAGAAATGGCACAGACGACAACATTTATAAATTTGAATACACGTATCCCACTTTCGAAGCGTGCCCTCCGGCAGAACAACCAACATTCTGCTATTACTTCGAAGAAACAAGCATTGTGCCCAATGACTCCATGAAATTTATCTATGAATGGGAATTAGGCGATGGAAGTATTGCATCGGGCTTAAGCACTGAACATTGTTATCAGGATTTCGGTAACTACCACATCGCATTAAATGTTTACGATAGTATTACCCATGTCAAATTTGCCAGGGTCTCGGAACTGGACCTCGAAATAATGAAATCTCCGTTTCCGTGGATTAACGCAGCGGATAGCTTAAAACAAGACCAGGAAGTAACGCTGAATGCTTCGGGTACTGATATTGCTGGTTTTACGTGCCGGGAATACTATTGGGATTTTGGAGATGGCAGGCACAGTCAGGGATATTCTACCACACATCAGTTTCATGAAAACGGAATTTACAAAGTGCAATTGGGTATTATTGGATTGAATGCAAATACCCAGCAGGAAGAAAAACGTTGTGCGACGAAGACAATTGAAGTTGGATTGCCTTCTGGCATTATCGAATCTCAGCCAGATACATTGATTAACTCTTCTATTCAGGAAGATATGGTATTTATACCAGACGACAGCACATCGACACTTATGTATGTGCCAGACTCTACATTGTATTACATCCAATTTCATGAAAGTGAAAAACAACTTTCGCTGGATGATCCATATTTCAATAATATCAAATACGAGATTACAGAGCGATTTTACCAAGAAGAAACGAAGTACAAGTATTCCGTTGGAAGCACGTCAGACGTAAACGTCATGTTCAGGTTGTACAATGATCTCGTGGACAAAGGATATACCCAAAGCATGATCCGGGAAATGAAGTCAGATGAATTTGCCTATTCCACAACCAAAAAATGGTGGTATTTTGCTGATTCATTGGCGTCAGCGATTAATACACACCTCAATAAATTCAACGATATCCAGTTCAGCAAGGATGATTATACGATCAGACCTTCATCCTTCGACAACCTGGATTATATTGCTCAGGTTCTTACTATGGAACCAGAAATGAAGCTTAAAATCATGGCTCATACAGACAGCATTGGTTCTGCAGAACACAATATGAAACTGTCTACACAGCGCGCTCAGGAGGTAGTTAACTACTTCGTAAACAAAGGCATAAAACAAGAACGGCTGATAGGAATCGGATTTGGCGAAGAGGTTCCTTTGGAAAGCAATCTTACAGAAGAAGGTCGATCAATCAACAGGCGGGTTTCATTTGAGATAATCCTTGCTGATAAGCCCAAGCGATAAATTCACCGCAATTCGCAACTATTTGAAGGGCTGGCAGGTAAAATGCCCACCCTACATGTATAAAATACACTTCATAGTGCGCCCTGTCATCTGTTGTCTGCTCTTAATCGTGCCAGCAATTCAAACCCTGTATGCGCAGGATTATGACGTATTCAAAGCGCCCTTCAATTCTGAGGAAGCCGATTTCAGCGGCAGTTTTGGTAAAGACATCATCGTTTTCTCCTCAACACGCGCAAAAACCAATCTTTCCTTTTTGGAAGATACCATTCAGACGTATTTCACAGATTTGTATTTTGTAAGAATTACCGGCATAAACGCATTAGGCCAGGTCGAATATTCAAAACCAGAACTCCTTAAAGGAAATGTAAATACACTTCACAACGAAGGCCAAACTACATTCAGCAGTGACGGAAGCCTCATGATCTACACTGGTAACATGAAACAGGGAAGTGAGAACAAACTTGAAAAAGTAGAAGAATTTAAGCTGGGACTTTTTACAGCGCAACAATTCAAAGACTCCTGGCTCAAGACTGCAGAGTTTCCTTACAACTCAAGAAATGGTAAATACAGCGTTGCACACCCTTGTTTAAGTGCAAATGACAGCATCTTATATTTCGCATCCAATATGCCCGGCGGCCGGGGAGGATCTGATATCTATCGATCATTCTGGAAAAACAATATGTGGACCGAGCCCGAAAACCTCGGACCGGAAGTAAATAGTCGTGGCAATGAATTTTTCCCGTTTATAAATGAATTTGGTGTTCTTTTCTTTTCTACAGATGCCCGCGATGATGCAGAGGGAATGGACATCTACTATAGCATTGAGGAAAACGGTACATTCACAGAACCGCAAAAACTAAATGGAACAATCAACTCAGAATACGACGAATTTGCGTACAGCGAAAAGCGTGGTGTTTCAATGGGTACCTTTAGCAGCAATCGCGATGGCGGTGTGGATGATGTTTATCTGTTCGCGAAATACAACAGCGATTACAAAAATTGCCACGATAACAACAAACCGACTTTGTGTTATCGCATTAACGATGACAAATTATCCAAACTCGAAGGCCTTCCATTCAAATACCAATGGAACATGGGTGACGGCAATATGCTTTACGGCAATCAGATAGAGTATTGTTATGAAAAATATGGCAAGTATAAAATTTCACTTAACATTATTGATACGCTCACAAAACAGGTCTTTGCTCGTGTGAGTGAATTGGCTTTGGATATCCTAACCGAAGAAAAGCCATACATATCCTCTCATGACACCGTTTACAACAATATTCCTTTTGAATGTCAACTGGAACTTGAAAATTTCAATCAATTCGAAATAGATAAAATAGAATGGATATTGTCGGATGGCACAACCTACAAAGGAAAATCATTCAGTCATCAATTTGATAAACCTGGCAACTACCAATTAAAAGTAGGGATAATCGGAAAAAAGAAAGGAAAATCACCTCAACCAAAGATGTGCATTTTTAAGGACATCGTTTGTGAAATTCCTCTGCTCAATAAACCCTTACCCGAGGTTCTGGCATGCTGCGATGCAACCAAAATCAGCGAACTTCAAATGAAATATGCCCATTTGGTTCTGGACGACGCAGGCAACCGGTTGTCGCCCTACTACAGACTGGTTGTAGCCGAATCTGAAACACCATTGGAATTTTCGGATAGTTTGTTCTCTGTCATTGCGGAAGAAATATCTGAGCTCAAAACCGAAACGGGCTATGAATATACCATTGCACGAGCCACCGATTGGTCGGAGCTATTGCCGTTGTACCAACAATTGCAAAACGAGGGACTTCAGGAAATGAAGGCCGAAATCATTGGTGAAATCGAATATCAACATCGCCTTGTAAGAACCGGAACCTATATGCCAACCAAAGGTGCTGTTAAATTAAGCGCGGCAAATAGCCAAAGTTTGGCTCTTGGTAAACCAAATCGAATAATCATACATCAATCCAAAGAAAAATTGTCTTTCGACAATCCTCTCTTCAGCAAAATAGATGGTGAAATAACAGAGTTAAAAACTGAAAACGGCTACATGTATGTTGTTGAGGCTCCTGTTGATTTCACGGATATGACAGAGGTCACTGAGCATTTTAGTGCACTGGGAATTGAAAATCCCGAACTGCTTGAAATTACTGAAGGCGCATGGGAAGAGCAACAAAGTGACTTTGGTAAATACGCGCTGAAATCCAAAGAACCC
>JBJXFC010000272.1:0-2561 GCA_046153915.1 Flavobacteriales bacterium | reverse complement strand
GGGTTGAAATATTACCCAAATGAAGGTGAACAGGTAGTTTGGCATCGCCATCGGTGCCGCTCAATTCGATCAATACCGTGGTGGTGCCGTTCTTTCGTTCCTTAAAAGTAACTGAGCCACTCACATTATAAGCTGAGCCGGCCGCTAACGAATAGACTGCCTGACTTCCGGTAAATTCAGAAACCAGCTCACTTTTTTGGCAAGCTGCCAAGCCGCTCACTAATGCCAACATCAACACGTATTTCATATCTCTAAGATTTAATTCTCAAAATCAACTAACCAATTTACACATTTTTTATTGCGCCAACCAACTTCCAAAATTAACTACAAAACCTCTACGCATTTTTCCAGTCCCATGCCGCGCGAGGCTTTGATCAAAATAGTAGCATTTTCAATCAGGTTTTTCTGCAAATGGGCAATCAACTGATCGCGAGTTTCGAAGTAAAGAGCATTCGGCATTGTTGCATAAGCCGATTTCATCAATAAACCACACAAATAAACCTGATTAAACTTTTTATCACTAAGCAGTTCACCAAGCTGTGCATGCTCTTTTTCGGCTTCTTCCTCCAACTCAAACATGTCTCCTACAATGGCCACCTTTTTGCCTGCCTTCATTCCCGCCAGGTTTTCTACCGCGGCATTCATGGAACTGGGGTTTGCGTTATACGCATCGAGTATAATGGTATTAGTGCCTTTGGCAATGACTTGCGAACGCATGTTGCCCGCGACATATTCAGCTATACCTGCATTGGCTTGGGTTGCCTCCACCCCAAAATACTTACCGATGCAAAGCGCGGCAGCAATGTTTTCGAAATTATAGGCGCCAATGATCTGTGTTTTAATGATCGTTCCTTCTTCTGTTTTGATGACCAAAAACGGGTTTGCTTCTACCAATTCGCACGAGTAATAATCGCCCTTGGCGGGATACATGATCGGATTGCTAAAACGCTTGGCCATATTAGACAAAATTGGATTTTGCGAGTTGATAAACACCGTTCCTTTCTCTTGAATGAGATGCTGATACAACTCCGACTTACCGCGAATAATATTCTCAAATCCTCCAAACGTGCCAATGTGTGCTTTGCCGATATTTGTAATGAACCCATGCGTGGGAAGTGCAATAGTGCTTAGAAAAGCAATTTCTCCAACATGATTGGCGCCCATTTCAACAATGGCCAATTCAATGGATGAATCTATGGAGAGAATGGTTAAAGGCACCCCAATGTGATTATTCAGGTTGCCTCTAGTAGCCAAGGTTTTGAATTTCTTTCGCAAAACAGCATTCAATAATTCCTTGCTGGTGGTTTTTCCATTCGATCCCGTAAGGCCAATCACCGGAATGGTCAGTTGCTTGCGGTGGTAGCGGGCCAAGTCTTGTAATGCAAGCAAGACGTCTTTTACAACAATGATCCGCTTATCGGTGGCATACTTCTCTTCATCCACCACCGCATAACTGGCCCCTTTCTTCAAAGCCTCTTCCGCGAAAGCGTTGGCATTAAAAGTGGGGCCTTTCAGCGCAAAAAAGAGCGCATTCGTTTCAATTTGACGGGTATCTGTTGATACTTTACCCGATCGAAGGTATAATTGATAGAGTGCCGGTATATCCATATCGAGAATTGTGGGTCAAAGCTAAAAAATCAAATTATCTTGTAGCAAAATAACTAGTCGATTAAAATAATCGTTGTAGTTAAAATCATCAGGTCTACAAAAAACATCATTCTCGGATTTCTGTTGGTGTGCTTTCAGGTGTCGAATGCGCAGTTTTCCTATACGCTCGATCAGAGCATACCCGTTGAAATAAATGGCAAGAAATTAGCCATGCCCTGGGCGGGAGGTATCAATGCTGCGCAAGTGAACACGATGGACTTGAATGGTGATGGCAAACAGGACTTGGTGCTTTTTGATCGAACCGCCAATAAACTGATCACTTTTCTCAATCAGGATAGTCAATACAAATACGCACCCGATTACGAATCGCTTTTTCCCAACACTATTAATCAATGGGTATTGCTGCGCGATTTGAATTGCGATGGTAAAAAAGATCTCTTTACCAGCGATCCTTTTGGAGTCATTGCCTATATCAATACTACCCAGACAGGGGCGAAAGTAAGTTGGCGGCCTTACAATCCGGATGCGCAAAATTATCCCAAACCAATTCTTTCCAAAGGTTTCACAATTCCGGTAAATGTTAAGATCAATGCAGATGACATTCCTGCCATTGATGATCTGGATGGGGATGGCGACCTCGACATATTAAATTTTTACTTCATTGGGCCGGGCACTGTGGAATGGCACCAAAATCTGTCTTTTGAAAATACAGGCAAGTGCGATTCCCTCGTTCTGCAGCGTCAGTCTCAAAAATGGGGCGGCTTCACGGAATGTGGTTGCGGTATCGTTTCGTTTCAGGGTGGTAAAACCTGCGATCAACTCATCAATGGCCGCACGCTTCACAATGTGGGCAAAAGTCTATTGGCTATCGATATGAATAACGATGGTGCGAAAGAAGTCCTTTTTGCAGAGCAAACTTGTTCCAATTTGTTTTTGCTTTCTAATGGGGGTAC
>JBJXFC010000351.1:0-4819 GCA_046153915.1 Flavobacteriales bacterium | reverse complement strand
CGAGGTAGATTGAAAAAACACCACAGTCGCTAAATGGAGCATACGTTGAATCCACGTGATACGCAATACCGTGTTTCTCGCGGATATTCATACTAAGGCGGTTGTTCATCGCTGGACCGCCGAGAATGTTGTTGAGCAATGAAAATGCAGGACGTTTTTTGTCATTAAAATCGTACGCCGGACATCCCATTACATAATGCACCTGGTGAATGTCCTTTTTATAGGTGATGTGTTGAGGTACATACTTTGGAAATGCCGTGTGGCGGGGCTGAGACGAACTCAACTTCACTGGCTCCAGATATTTCTCCAGCATTTTCTTTAATACGGGGCCGGGAATATTTCCGGCCGAAGAAAAAATAATGCGCGGTGCTGTGAAATTTCGTTTTCTAAAATTGAGCAGGTGTTTTTGACTAAACGAAGCAAGGCTTTTTTCAGTACCCAAAATCGTTCTTCCAAAAGGATGGTTGGCAAAAATCAGCTCATCAAATTCTTCGAAGATCATATCTGCCGGTGAATCCTTGTAGCTGTTAATTTCATCCAGAATAACTTCTTTCTCCTTATCAATTTCGTGATTTGGAAAAGTAGAATTAAATGTGATATCACAAATTAACTCGATGGCGCGTTCGTAGTGTTCTTTGAGAAAGGAAGCATGAATCCATGTTTCTTCTTTGGCGGTAAATGCATTTAACTCTCCGCCCACCGCATCGAGCCGGCTCATGATGTGGTGTGTTTTACGATGGGTGGTTCCTTTAAACAAAGCATGCTCCATGAAGTGGGCAAGGCCATGTTCTTTGGCCAATTCATCGCGCGAACCTGTGCCGATCATGATGCCGCAATGGGCCACTTCGCGTGCCATGGGCTGATGCACAACTCGAATTCCATTTCGCAATTCGAATACAATGGGTTCTACAATGGGACTATTCACTCTTGGTATATTACAGAACAAAAGCCGTCAGCTAAGCAGACGGCTTTTGCAAATATGTTTTGTTTAATTAATGCTTGTCAGTGCCATGGTCATGGCCATCACCTTCTTTGTGCTCATGTCCGGCATCTGCTGTTTTGGCACCGCCTTCGATCATCACACCGGTAGCAGTTACTGCAATGGCAGGCAATGGTTCTGTGATGGCATCAATTTCAGCCTGAGATTTTTTAGCGTCTTCTGCAAAATGTTGCAACAATTTAACGCTGAGTGTATCGCGGTAGGCAACTCCATTTACAATGCATTTCAGGTTTGCAGCTCCTGTCAATGGCACACCGAAGGCATGGTCTTTCATATACACATACATCGGGTATCCGCTTGGATTTTCTACCGTCATCCAACAGCCCGCCTTGGCGCAGGTCTCTACGATTTTTGCTTCGAATTTTGCAGGAATGGTATCATTCCCTGAGATTTTGCTCAACAAATCCGCCTGTGGAATAGCACCAGCAGGATCGAATTTATCGCCGTAAAATTCCTGGGTAGCTGCAGCCGGAACTTTGGCATCATGAGAATGATCACAACCGCCCATCATCATGGCAGTAAATAAAAACAAGGATACTTTTTTCATCGATTGTTAACGTTTGGAGGGCAAAAATAAGCCCCGGCATCCTTATTTGAACGGTTTACCTCCCCTATTTTTGCACGATTCCACCATGGAAGAAACATCATCCGGCATACGGCTCAACAAATTCATCAGCGATACAGGCTTTTGCTCGCGCCGCGAAGCCGATAAACTCATTGAAGCAAATCGGGTAACTATCAACGGAAAGCCCGTAGAACTTGGGATGCGTGTTCAGCCAGGTGATATTGTGGCTGTGGATGGAAAACAAGTTGGCGCCAAAAAACCTGCGGTCTACCTCGCTTTCAACAAACCCGTTGGCATTACCTGCACCACAGAGCTGCATGTAAAGGGCAATATCATTTCCTACATCAACTACAAAGAGCGCATTTTCCCCATAGGCAGACTCGACAAACCCTCGGAGGGCTTGATTTTTCTGACGAATGATGGCGACATCGTGAACAAGATCCTTCGTGCCGGAAACAACCACGAAAAGGAATACATCGTTACGGTAGACAAAGTCATCGATGACAATTTTATCCGAAAAATGAGCTCGGGGGTAAAAATTCTGGATACCACTACCCTGCCCTGCAAAGTGTTTGCAGAAGGAAAAAAACGTTTTCGTATCATACTCACACAAGGTCTCAACAGGCAGATTCGGCGCATGACAGAAGCATTGGGCTATGAAGTAGAAACACTTCGTCGTGTGCGCATTATGAATATTCGTTTGGATGACATTCCTGCCGGAAAATGGCGTTTTCTCACCGCACACGAAATGGATGAGATCCATGCCATGGTAGCCAAATCCTCCAAGACGGAGGAAGCTTCTGAACTTCGGCCTATTTCGGGAGATGATTTTAATGATGAATAACATTATTTAAAAATCTCGGCAATCATACAGCGGGCGCTGCCACCTCCGAGCGTTTCTATCGTCGTGAGATCGCTATGCAGAATTTTTGCATACCGGCTCAAAGCTGCAATTTGATCATCCCTGAGTGATTGAAATGCCTGCGTGGACATCACAACGAATTTCTCATACTTTTCATTTAAAACTTCAAGAATATTACCAGCAAAGGCGGCAGTTTGTTCTTCTGAAATGCGGATTATTTCACGGCCTGAATCACCCAGAGTTGTTAGTACCTGATTACGCTCAATATCATCGTCAATACATGCATCACAAATCCATGCAAAATCGCTACCGATGCTCATCATTACATTGGTATGGTAGATTGGAAGTCGATTTCCCTGAACGTTTTGATTGGCTCTGAAAAGAACCACACGATAGTCCATAATTTTTCCAAATTCGCGGGCCAAACCGGGATCTGTGCGTTCGCTGATGGCGGCATAGGCAATCTTATTGGTTCGATCCAAAACGAGGCTACCCGTACCCTCCAGAAAACGGTTTTCATACTCGTTTGAGACAAAAGAAAATCCCTCTCTCAACTCTGCAATCAATGGAAAATGGGTCGCATCCAGACCTACATTTCGTTCCAATCTGCGGTTTGGGGCAAACATGCTGTAGAGCCCGTATTTCCCTCCTTCGTGAAAACTGATCCAGTTGTTGGGAAAAACAGCATCAGGAATATCCAGGTCTTCCGGTGTCTCAACCACATGCACCCGGATGGCATTTGTTCTCAATATTCTCACCAATGCATCAAATTCTCCCATCGCATTTTCTTCAGGATGCAGGTGTAAATCTGAAGCTTCTCTTGTCTGATAAAAGTTGTTGATCGCCGTCTGGTCGTTGAAACGAAACTTCTTTGGCCTGACCATCAGGACGGTATTGGTGGATTGCAGAATTGGGCCTGGCACTTTGATGATTTGGGGTGTAACCTTTTTAACAAGGGTCAAGTTTAAGCATAGGATCGAACAAACTGACAGAACAATTTTGTGACTCTACCCTTAAAATTATTCCTCCTCACAGCTGTGTGTGCTACCATGACTATGGCGCGATGCAGCATGTCCTCCAAATCTACCAATCAGATGGAGGGTAGAATTGTATACGATGTCACATTCCCATACGAAGCCAATACCATCATGATGGATCTTTTCCCAAAGGAAATGGTTATTCATTTCAAGGGAAACAAGATGCATGGCGAAGTAAAATCCAGTTATGAAATGCTGACTTCAGACTTTGTGATTGACAACAATGCCATGACGATGACCCATATGCTCAAGAATATGGGTGAGCGTTATGCATTGAATTTACAAGGAGACGATGTGGCAGCATGGCTGAAACAATACCCATCGATGCGCCTTGAACAAACGACCGAAACGGTGAATATCGCGGGATATGTATGCAATAAAACGCTTGCACATTTTCCCAACGACTCACTTCCTAAAATAGAATTATACCATACCAAAGGATTGGGAATCGACAACCGCAACTGGTGGAACCAATACAGCGGTATTGAAGGTTTCCTCCTTGGGTATGATATCGAACAATATGGGAAACGCATGCGGATGCGCGCACGTGAAGTTCATTTCGAACAAATTTCTGACGAACAATTCACTGTTCCGCAAAACTATAAACAGGTGGATATGCCTGAAATGAGCAGGCAACTGATGGCCGTGGTAGACGAGTTCATTCAGTGATTATTTTTCCTCGCAGGTCGAAACCAGGAAAACTTCCAGGTCAGTCAATTCCCAACTATCGTAGTCAGCAGATGATGCCAATGGTTTAAAGACCATTCCACGCATCCGGGGCAAACTTTTCCCCTTGGGAACAATGCAGTATTCCTGGTCTTTAGACTCTTCAACCATTTGTAGATTTTTGGTTAGTTCCAGGCCAAAATGGTAATTCGCGGCTGATTCATTGGTATTCACGACTTTCACCAGAAGCACTCTTGCGCTCTTTTTACTCCACCACTTTTCATGGCCCCATTTGGTGAAGAATTGTACTCCATTGACCTCCTTGTATAAGGTATACTGGGCTTTCAGTCCAGCCGTCATTCCAAGAATTAAAAGGGTAAAGAGCAGTTTTTTCATGCCGCAAAATAATTCATTTGGTATTCAACAACCTTGCACAATTACAACCCATTGAGCAGAATCAGTCCAATTCCTCCACTTACTGCGAGATTGAAATCTATATTGCGCCCCCAACCATTAACCTATGTACTACAGCGAATACCTTCAACTCGACAAAATTCTGGGAGCCCAGGACCTCGAAAGTGATAAGCAGGGACAACATGCGCATGACGAGATGCTCTTTATTGTGATTCATCAGGCGTATGAACTTTGGTTCAAACAAATTACGTTTGAAGTGCAGAGTGTTCACAACA
>JBJXFC010000253.1:0-3079 GCA_046153915.1 Flavobacteriales bacterium | reverse complement strand
ACAGGATGACTAGACCCAACTTCATAATCAATTTTTACATACTCCAAACGTAAGCCTACCTCCGCTTCTATTTTTCTGCTTTCAAAAACATAGTTGCCATACACTGCAGGAATTAATTCTTTATATGTAGCCACGCCTCCGGAATTGACATCCAACGGAGAATTCAGTCCAGGAATGAAAAGCATATTGGTGGGAATCTCGCGGTTGCGCATCTTGATGCCCGTCTCTACCCTCCCATACTTCAACGGCCTAATGTAATCCACATTCAAATCATATACCGATTCATCAGATATCAGTTTAAAGGCATCAAACCCTATGTAGGTAGGAAGTATATTGGTAAAATTGTATCGTTCGTCTTCTCTATGGAAAGTATAATTAAAGCCAACATTGAGAAGTCGCCCCGCTTCTTTGTATTTGTGCTGATACGCGGCCGTAGCCATCCAGGTGGTCTTCAACTCGTCTTCCAAAAATTGCCAAAGTCGAACACGATTCGATAAATCACCTTGAAAAAAAGGCTCATCTCCATTGTCAATTATTTTTTCGCTACCAAACAAACCGGAAACTGTCAACGTGTTTGAATTGTCGATATTCCAGTCTATGCCGGCCTTCAGTGTGGTGAAAGCGGTATTTCTGTTTCGTTTTGTTTGTTGATTGATGATGGTGCCGTCATCATACGTACGCGTAACGAACTCATTCTTGTTGAGCGTTTCGGTGTACAAATAATCTCCCTGAAAAAATGCATTAATCTTATTCTTTCGATAGTTAAGCGAAAGTGACGGATTTATCTTAGGTGTAACTTGATATTGAGGTCGGATGGTGGGCAGATTTTCCTTTCGAACCCAAAGTGCGCCTGCACCCATCGTAAATCCAACTTTCCCGTTAAACCCTTCCTGCTTATTTTTCTTATAAATAATGTTGATGATTCCCGCATTGCCATTGGCATCGTACTTGGCAGAGGGGTTGTTGATGATCTCAATTTTTTCAATCGCAGAAGCGGGGAGGTTATCTAAGCCTGACTGACTTCCAAAACCCGTCAGCGCTGTCTGCTTACCATCGATCAACACTGTTACTTTATCATTGCCGCGCAACTGGACTTTACCATCTTGCACAGTAACACCCGGCAAATTCTGCATCGCTTGCAATACCGATCCACCACTCTGGCTAATATTATCCGCGACTGAAAAAATCTTCTTATCAAGTTTTTCACTGACAGCATCTTGCTTCCCCATAATGACGACTTCGTTCAATGTTTGGGAGTCCTCGCTCAATTCGATAATGGCCTCGTCCAAGTACTCTGTCAATGTGCCCACGAAGATCGATTTTCTTTTAGTCAAATACCCGACAAAAGAAAACTCCAAATAGTAATCACCTGGTTGAATGCCCGCCAAAATAAATCTGCCTTCTTCGTTGGTCACTGTGCCAGTAACAAAGGTGCTGTCTTTCTGTGCCTTCAAGACAACGTTCACGTACGACAATGGCAGAGTATTCGCTTTGTCATTTAGAAGTCCAGAAACGGTTACAGATTTTATCTGTGAAAAAACAGAGGGGACTGAAAAAAAATATCCTATTAAAAACAAATACCTCATTCCACCGATAATGCCGGCAAGTTAATCAATTCATAGAATCATCATGAAAACGAAAAAAGACCACTTCAAATGAAGTGGTCTTTTATTTCTGTCAATGAAACCGTCTACTGCACCGCTCCAATATTCGCAGCAGGGGCAGGAACATTGTACGTTTTACCATCCAAGGAATGAGTAGTAAACTTGGTGGTAAAATTTGTTTTTGATTTACCTAGTGCTGGTGAACCGGTATTTGGTTTCAAATTCCAGGCAGCCGGAAAATCCATGTTAGCAGGGTTAGCTGCAGCGACTTCATCAAAAGTCGTTACATTGAAGTTAACGAAGTTAGGGTTGTTGGTATTAGTTGCACCCGACACATCATTAGCTGTCTCGAAATCACCTTTCGCTACAGAACTAATAGTAGAAGGATAGAATTGTGCTGAGATCACATCCTTGGCACCATAGTACAGATTATAGCCCACAAAACTATTTGCCAAATCCGGATTGTCGGGTGACTTGGGAAAACGAACACCAAACTTACAGTTCACAATCATGTTATTATAGACTTTGCCTCTTCCTCCTTTTTCTAAGTTAAATGAACCGCCACGGCCAGATTTGGTTTGTCTCCATCCACAGTTAATAGCTGTGTTGTTGTAAACATTTGTTTCCATTTGCGGATCACGTCCATCTGAATTTGAAAACTTAATTCCATTCGTTGCTCCTTGAAAAAACACATTGAAAGCAACATCACCCACGGCACCACTCTTAATGTTCAATTGATCACCACCAGTTTGACCATTCAATACAAAGGTGCTATTGGCCACTAAGAACTTACCTTGATTGACGCGCAAGCCATCATCTTTTGTATAGGCAATCGTTGAGTTCAACATCACAAACTTGCCATTTGGATTAGTAAAATATAAAGCAAACCGAGGATCTCCTTCTTTCAATTCACCAGAAGTTACAATATTTGTGTTCGCTACCGCAGGCGCCCCAACAAATTCAATACGTGTGTAAATAACTGCCATTTCTTGTGACTCGATGGTTGCCAAAATTCCACCCCATAATCCAGCAAAAATATTTGCCTTGGTGCGCTTCGCTTCTGGAACGCTAAAAAGTATAGGATTCTTTTCTGTTCCGTAGCTATAGAAGTTACCGGCTACGACAATGCTTGGGCTATTCACTTGTGTTCCATCGCCATCGATGATAATAGTAGTACCTTCCAAAATTCGAAGTGATTTTCCAGCTGCCACCGTTACGTTTCCTTTAATATTGTAGGTGCGGAAAGGTCCCCATGTTCCTTCTACATTTCCTGCGGCTATGTCCAACGGAGGCTGCGCGCTTACATCTACCGTCACATCGGTAGAAATTTTTTGATCGATATTGTCCGTCACCTCGATCGTTATTTTAGCGGGTCCCAGCGCTTGTGGAGCGGTATACGTAATGGTAACCGTGCCGGTGTTTTTTCCGACAATGGAGGTAATGTCAGCCAACTTTACAGTGCCTACATCAACTGT
>JBJXFC010000252.1:0-3355 GCA_046153915.1 Flavobacteriales bacterium | reverse complement strand
TGAGGCGGACTCCGTATTCAAACAACATCTCATACAATCCGTTTTCATTGGATACCGCAAGTGCCAGGCCTTCGTTTGCTCCCTTGAGGCTGTCCATGCCAATTTTAAGTCCATCGAGCATCCAAAGAATTTTACCACCATTCATGAGAAACTGATCAATCACAAGACGGTCTTTGTCGCTCACCATGCTTTCCGGACCAGAGACAATCAGCGCATCATAACGATTCACCCGTTTCGACATGCCTTCGAGTTTGTCGCTAAATGCATTTACCTGAGAGTCTATTTGCATAAACTCCACATCGTAGTTTTCCTGCAGGCCGAAGAAAAAATCAGCCATGTGAATTTTGTCGGTTTCCTGATGTCCCTGTAGTATGGCGATGGCGGGCTTTTTGGGCCGGGTGATTTTGCGGATGTTGCTGGCAAGCTCAAATTCCAGGTTGTTGATGCTGTTGCTGATCAGAATATTATCAGGCACAGGTGTATTGCTGCTTAGAAATTGAACAGCATATTCTTTGTTGTTATACTGGATAATTGCTCCGGGCCAAATGAGTTTGTTGCCCTGGGCACCATTTTCATCGATGGCGAGGTTGGTAAACTGCAATCCTTTTTCTACAAGTGCTTTTTCTGTCTCGCCAATGAGTTTTTTATTGCCGCTTTCATAAGGATCAATAAATTCATATTCAATTCGCCCATTGCTGTAATCTCTGAATTCATCCAGACGCTCCCGAATGGCTTGTTCGAGGTGTTTGTATCCTGCAGGAAAGTCGCCATGCAAATAACACCGCACAAACATTTTGTCATCGAGTTTCTCGAGCATGTCGACGGTAGCCGGAGTAAGCGAGTGGCGTTTTTCTGCGGTAAGGTCAATTTTGAAGAAAAAACTGGACAATACAAACGATCCAAGCAGGATAATGCCCAGTATCATCAGCGTCCGCAGTATGTCGTTGCGTTTGGATTTCATGGAAAGTCTACGTTTCGAAAGAGAATGCCCTTTGTTTCGAAGGGTGAAATGTGCATCCAAATAGAGTCAACATCATCCTATTACTTATTGTCTTGCTCACGATTTTTTGTGAATAATATATAGTCTGCAGCCCGGGGGCCCAGATTCATCAGCAAATCGAGGGTCGATAAATTGGATTGAAATGCAAATCGATCTCCAAAAACCTGAGGATAAGCAGGTATTAGCGGCCAGGATTGAGAAGGTTCGAAGGCCAAAAGGCGTTTTTGATCTTCTTCGGAAATGGAGAGGAAGTCAATCGCTTTGGAACTCGTTTCAACCTTCAATTGCGGAATGTATCGGCCCATCCAGGCGATGGAGGCAAGGCTAAAATCCACCATAAAGGCATGCTTTTTTTCGAACACGGGTACAATTTCATCTTCAAAAAATTCGTAGCAGGCTGATCTGGCATAGGCAGATCGAATTGCAGCAAGATGGTTTTTTACCCATGTGTGATCCGCAATCCGAATATCTTTTGTCATGGTTTTTTGACCTTTTTGTCCTTCTACCGGGATGGTTAGGGCAACTACGCCGTTAGAACTCAAAACTTGATACCTGTTGCGAAAGGTCTGTTTGATGTAATGTTCGTGCACATAGATTGTGGCAGGATCTTGTTCAAGCGCCATGCGAACCCAG
Organism: Flavobacteriales bacterium; assembly: GCA_046153915.1. Classification (GTDB taxonomy): domain Bacteria; phylum Bacteroidota; class Bacteroidia; order Flavobacteriales_D; family Sanyastnellaceae; genus JANNVZ01. The sequence goes on along the minus strand of JBJXFC010000252.1, from coordinate 1,722 downwards.
TGAATGGAAGGAAAAGGACAGGCAGGTAGCATCGCGGCGAATCTAGGAGATTATGCCGCAAGCCTATCGGAGTGCATCCGAGAATTACACTTTTTTCTTCGAGACCTTGGCAGAGGAATTGGCAGGTGTTGCATCTACCAGTATTTTACAGTCAAATATGGCACCCGGCGAAATCATCATCTCATCGAGTGGTGGATTGGTTCCATAGCGCTTGCGCATGATTTCTTTTACTATCGGGTGATTGAGATTGTAGTCTTTCAATGGCTTTCGAATTCCTACTTCTGTCCCCAGATTTGCTTCATAGATTTTCCAAACCAGCTCCGAGCAATACCATTCGTCGTCGCTCCAATTGAAATAGATATCGTAGTTTTTACCAACCAATTTTTCGCCGTATTTCACCATATCGGCAACCACGTTGTCTGTAAGCAAGCTATCGGCGGCGAGTCTTTTTACTTTGTAAATGCCTTTTGGATCGCGTTTGATCCACTTGTCGAGATCTTCCCATTGCACAGGCTGTACAGCTTCGAGCACCATGAGTTTACCGTTGTGCGGAAGAAGTATTCCGCAATGACTCCATGTGCTGCCGGTTGCTGCTTTCACGGCTTCGCATTGAAGTGAATTGCTGGATTGAAAAACAATATCTCCTGCCCGAAGACCTCGCGAATCTTCCGTCTTTGTGATTGAAGGTTTTTCAAAAGAAGAACCGCCCAGAGCCATAAATGCAAAACCTGCGGCGACGGCAAAGGACAATGAAATAAAAACAAGGAATTTTTTCATGTTTCAAATGTGAGGTTTTGGTAACGACAAGGCAATCCAAAAATTGCTAATCTCCAGAATAAAAATGGTCTGTTCCCGACCTCATCAACCTGATGTGATTTGGGTTTTGCGCTTCCATACACCAAATTGCGCCGTGGAATTTTTGAAGAATTGGAAAAAAGTAGTGTGTGATGCACGCTTTTGGATTGCATTTTTTGCGGTTGTTCGTCTCTATGGAATCACAGATCCTCCATTGGAAGTAGTGCACAACTGGCGACAGTCGACCGTGGCGATGGTAGCGCGCAATTTTTATGAAACTTCACCCGAACTGCTTTATCCCCGGCTCGACATCGATGGAAATGGAACGGGAATTGAAGGCATGGAATTTCCGGTTCTCAATTATTGCATTTTTCTTGTAGCTGAAGTTTTTGGATACGACCATTGGTATGGGCGTTTAATCAATCTGGTAGTCTCGAGTTTCGGAATCTGGTGTTTGTTTTTGTTGCTCAGAAATTATGCAACCGAACGCCTGGCGCTAATGGCTGTCATCATTCTGGAAGTATCAATGTGGTTTGTCTATATGCGCAAGATGATGCCAGATACATTTAGTGTTTCGTTGGTTCTATGCGGAATGTATTTTGCAATCGGCTATTTGCTCGAGAAGAAAAACGGGTGGTGGCTGGTGGCTTCTTTGCTGCTCATATTGCTTGGGACACTTTCGAAAATTCCTGCGGCGTGTTTGTTGCCTGCGCTCTTTCTGCCATTCTTCAAATCTACTCTGAATCGAAAGATTGTCTTTGCCATCGCGGGTGCAGTAGCTATGGCTCCGGTTTTTTGGTGGTATTTCAGTTGGGTTCCATACCTAAATGCCCATTTTGGTACGGGTCATTTTTTTATGGGACAATCTTTTTCGGAAGGATTTAAATCAATTGCACATGAGCCCGGAAATCTATTTTATTATTTCTG
>JBJXFC010000241.1:0-6387 GCA_046153915.1 Flavobacteriales bacterium | reverse complement strand
CGGTTTCCAAAAGGAGAAAATGGCTTCGAGGCCACGCCAGAAGTTACCTCCACAGACGACTCTTTTGCAAGTACCGTTTCCGCAGTAGGTCGCGAAGATGGAATCGCAGGGCGCGCTTCTGAAGGCGGTTTCGCAGTGCTTCCTGTGCGGAACGGCTTTAGTTTAAAGTTTTTTTTTTCGCCTTCTCTTTGATTGTAGAGAATGCTTGAGAGTTTCATCAGCGTCAGTTCGACCAGCAACCGCTGGTGTTTGCTCGATCTGTATTGAGTATCACATTGATTGATGATATCCAGTGATGTAATAAGCATCCGCAAATCTGCTGAAGCTGCCTGAGCCTTGTATTTTTCTGCTATACTCTCACTCACTTCCATCAATGCAATGGTCTGAGGATCTTTGCTCACAAGCAGATTGCGCACGTGGCCGCCCAGTCCGGTGACAAAATGATGTGCATCAAATCCCTTATCGACGACCTCATTGAGCAAAACAAGACTACCTGCCACATCCTCGGCAATTACCAGATCCATAAGGCGGAAATAATAATCGTAGTCGAGAACATTGAGATTTTGAATCACCACGTCGTAGGTGAGGTTCTTTCCGCAAAACGCAACGACCTGATCAAAAATACTCAATGCATCGCGCATGGCACCATCGGCCTTCTGAGCAATAACATGCAGTGCACCTTCATCAGCCGTGATATTTTCCTTTGCGGCAATACTCGCCAGGTGATCGGTCATATCCTTCACCTTGATGCGGTTAAAATCGAATATCTGACAACGACTCAAAATCGTCGGTAAAATCTTGTGTTTCTCTGTTGTAGCAAGAATAAATACAGCATGCGCGGGTGGTTCTTCGAGCGTTTTCAGGAATGCATTGAAGGCTGCCTGAGACAACATGTGAACCTCGTCGATGATATAGACTTTGTACTGACCTTGTTGGGGCGGAATGCGCACACTGTCTACAATCGAACGGATATCATCTACGGAATTGTTGGAAGCAGCATCAAGTTCGAATACATTGAACTGCATTTCATCCATTTCATGCCCAATCATGCCGTTGACAGCTTTTGCGAAAATGCGCGCGCAGGTAGTCTTTCCAACACCGCGCGGACCGGTAAACAAATAAGCCTGTGCAATCTGATTGGTTGCAATGGCATTTTGCAGGGTAGCGGTAATATGCTTCTGCCCTACCACGGTTTCCCAGGTGTCAGGACGGTACTTCCTTGCCGAAACGATGAAATTTTCTGCCATAGAGCGCAAAGATGGGATTTAGAAGCTCCTGTGCTATCAACAAACTATTCACACCTTTTTCACATCTTCTTAAGTACTTCGCAACAACAGATTTAGCAGGACTGCTTCTCATTGGTAGTCTTAATAAGGTCCAACGTGGGCAATTTTTCCTTTCATTTGCTTCACAACAAAACCCTATGACCCGAATTGCTCTCCTGATTCTTCTCCTGATTGCACCTGCCTTCATGCATTGTCAGGATGCGAAGATTGAATTCACAAATCCCACGGGTGAAATCAACGATGCAAGTGCGAAGCTTGTCATTTCAGGATTTGCAGAACCTGTTTCGGTCAAATGGAGCCATCGCTCCACGCCACTCAATAGTTTCGAATGCAGCAACATGGGCGAAGGGGTGGAATACACGGTAGATATTGTTGATGCAACCGGCCGATCCATTCACCTCGTTACCGAAACCAAAGCCGAAAGCGTAGAAGAAAAACTGAATGCAGGATTTTTACCGCTCGTTCATTTTCTGGAGAAAATATTCCTGTGGGATCCTTTTGCCGCAATCGGAATATACGATCCTGTTGTTTATAAAAGCGATGGTTCTCCCCTATTGCATCCCAACGGCGATCTGGTTACACAGGACTGCTGGCTGGTGGTTGTATTGCTCATTCTCGCTGCATTGTGGTTTACCATCTATTTTGGATTTATCAATATCCGCGGATTTAAACATGCCGTGCACATCACCATGGGCAAATACGCCAAACCAGAGGACAAAGGCGAGGTTTCACAGTTTCAAGCGCTAACTGCAGCGTTGAGCGGAACTTTGGGTTTGGGAAATATCTCACTCGTTGCAGTCGCCATTGCTGTTGGTGGTCCCGGTGCTACATTCTGGATGATTGTAGCAGGCCTCATTGGCATGAGCAGCAAATTTGTAGAATGCACGTTGGGTGTGAAATACCGCAACATCGATGAAAAAGGCGAAGTGAGCGGCGGCCCGATGTATTACTTATCGAAAGGTCTTGCCAAACGCAATATGAAAGGATTGGGAAAAGTGCTTGCCGTGCTATTTGCGATTATGTGTGTTGGAGGAACGCTGGGCGGTGGCAATATGATACAAGCCAATCAGGCATTTGCTCAGGTGGAAGAGACTTTTGGTGCAGGTGCCATTTCTTCGCTTTGGTTTGGAATTGGCATGGCCATCTTGATAGGACTGGTAATTGTTGGAGGAATAAAAAGCATAGCGCGAGTGACGGATAAAATTATTCCTTTCGCCGTTGTGGTCTACTGTCTTTTTGCATTGATCATTATCGGAGCCAACATCAATCACATCGGCGATGCCTTTGTGCAAATATGGAATGGCGCTTTTCATCCTGATGCCATGAAAGGTGGATTTATGGGCGTGATGCTGATGGGATTTCGCCGCGCGAGTTTCAGCAATGAAGCAGGCATTGGTTCTGCAAGTATTGCCCACAGTGCCAGTAAAACGGATCGTCCGGTGAGTGAGGGATTTGTTTCTCTTCTTGAGCCCTTTATCGATACGGTGATTGTTTGTACTATGACAGCACTTGTACTTGTGTTCACCGGATTTGCACAAGATCCGCAGGGACTCACAGGTTCAAGTTTAACCAATGCTGCATTTACCTCCATGTTCCCCTGGTTCGATTGGATTTTGATGGTTGCTATTCTTATGTTTGCGTACGCGACTATGATTTCATGGAGTTATTACGGCATGAAATCATGGGCCTATTTATTTGGTGAAAAATGGTGGGTCAAACAATCATTTAATCTGCTCTTTATGATTTGCACTGTTGTTGGCACAGTAAGCGGACTAGGCGCCGTTGTTGACTTTTCGGATATGATGATACTCGGTATGGCATTTCCAAACATCCTCGGGCTACTCCTCCTGAGCGGTGAAGTGAAACGCGATCTTAAAACATACCTGGACGATTTGCGAACGGGCGTCGTCAGGCGATACAAATAAACACTCCCTTAAATCTTTTATTCTCTCTCTCCCATGAACTTCAAAGAAAACTTTATTGAATTGTTTGCCTTTACACGAGGCGAACGCAAAGGCATTCTCATTGTATTGATTTTGCTTGGCGGACTTATCACCTACCGCTATTGTGCTCCTTTTCTGGAAAACCAAAGCACAGATCATCTTTTGCCCATGAAAGATAAGATTGCAGCCTGGTCTTCTCAACTTGAAAAGGATAGTTCGAATTTCGAATCCTTCACTTACAATTCAACGGAGGACAAAGCAATCGTTGCCGGCAAGCCATTTCCCTTCAATCCAAATTCCACGAGTGATGATGCATGGAAACAACTTGGACTCAATCGCGGACAGATCAAAAGCATCAACAATTTTTTACAAAAAGGAGGAACATTTAAAGTCAAAAAAGATTTTGCCAAAATGTTTGTGATCAGCGCGGAAGAATATGAAAGGCTTCAACCCTATATTCTTTTACCGAATGAAATGAACTTTTCTGATTCTCACACAAAAACATATGAGCAGCATGAATTTTACCCGAAAAAAAATCAAAAGGATGTACATCTGATATTGGAAATTAATTCGGCAGATTCATTTGATTTCCGAAAACTCAAAGGAATTGGGCCATATCTATCTCGCAAAATTGTAAGTTACCGTGAGAAACTCGGAGGATTTTACAGTGTTGATCAACTCAAAGAAGTGTATCACATGGATCCATTGCGCATCGATAGCTTGCGATTTCAAATGCTCACGGATACTTCGCTTATTCAAAGAATACATATCAATAGAATAGAAGTTGCCGAATTGATGGGGCATCCTTACCTGAACAAACAGCAGGCAAGGGCGTTGATAGCTTACCGGGATCAGCATGGACCTTTCAAATCTGTGAGCGATATTCGTAAATCTGTTCTAATCGATGAAAAAACTTATCAAAAGATAGCGCCATATCTCACTGTTGACTGATGTTTGTGGCTTTCAAACACCGCTATGAATCTTGCCGCCAGACTAAGCACCGCCATTGTAGATGTACCTGATTTTCCGAAACCGGGCATCGTTTATAAAGACATTACACCCGTTTTTCTGGACCCTGATTTGTCCAATGCCATTCTCAACGAACTCGTTTTGATGTATACCGGAAAAGGCATTGATGCCATCGCCGGATTGGAAAGTCGGGGATTTTTGATGGGAATGCCGCTGGCTTTGCGATTGGGCGTTCCTTTTATCATGATGCGCAAGAAAAACAAATTGCCACGCGAAAGACATTCGGTTCAGTATGATTTAGAATATGGAACAGAAACCATCGAAATGCATAAGGATGCCATTCGACCAGGGCAAAAAATCCTCATTCATGATGACGTACTGGCAACAGGTGGCACAGCTCTGGCGGCTTCAAAATTGGTATCACTATCCAGAGGAGAAATTGCGGGCTTCAGTTTTTTGGTTGAGTTAACATTTCTCGGTGGTCGAAAAAATCTGGCTCAAATCAGCGAACAGATTTCTACTTTCGCGGGTTTTTAGAAAGAGGTTCTCACAAAGGACGAAGAACAATGTATTCGACGTCTCTGTAAAGCACCAGTTAAGAGATTAAAGCACAAAGCAATGAACTTTGAAAAATCAGAAAACCATAAAATGATCGCGCAGATGGTGCGTGATTTTGCAGAAAAAGAAATTCGTCCGCATGTGATGACCTGGGACGAATCGCAGGAGTTTCCAAAACATCTTTTCAAAAAAATGGGCACACTTGGGCTCATGGGCGTTTTGGTTCCCGAAGAATACGGAGGCAGTGGACTAGGCTATTTTGAATACATCGCGGTTATTGAAGAAGTTGCCAAAGTGTGCGGTAGCATTGGACTTAGCACGGCAGCTCACAATTCGCTTTGCACCAATCATATTCTCGAATTCGGCAACGAAGAACAAAAGAAAAAATACTTACCCAAATTGGCCAGTGGCGAATGGATTGGGGCCTGGGGCCTCACTGAAGCTGGCACGGGTAGCGATGCTTTGCGTATGAAATGCACCGCTCACAAGGATGGAGAATTTTGGGTCATCAACGGAACTAAAAACTGGATTACACACGGTATTTCAGGCGATGTTGCTGTCGTTTTAGTTCGCACCGGCGAATTGCTCGACTCCAAAGGCATTACGGCATTCATTGTTGAACGCAGCACACCGGGATTTGCCGGTGGTAAAAAGGAGAACAAACTTGGCATGCGCGCATCCGAAACCGCTGAGCTGATTTTCGACAATTGCCGGGTACATCAGAGCCAGATGCTGGGAGAAGTTGGTTACGGCTTCGTGCAGGCCATGAAAATTCTTGATGGCGGCCGTATTTCCATTGGTGCGCTTGGCCTGGGCATCGCAAAAGGCGCTTTTGAAGCGGCGGTGAAGTATTCGAAAGAACGAGAACAATTTGGCCAGCCTATTTCTCAATTCCAGGCCATTGCCTTTAAACTGGCAGATATGGCAGCGGAAATCGAAGCCGCAGAATTGCTTCTTTACCAGGCAGCTCATCTCAAAAACAACAAAAAGCCAGTTTCAAAAGAATCGGCGATGGCCAAATATTATGCATCTGAAGTAAGTGTTCGTGTGAGCACTGAAGCGGTCCAGATCTTTGGCGGATATGGCTATACCAAAGACTTCCCGGTAGAGAAATTCTACCGTGATTCGAAGTTGTGCACCATTGGAGAGGGAACGTCGGAAATACAGAAGTTGGTTATTTCGAGGGAGATTTTGAAGTAATGTGCTAATGTGGCTAATGTGCTAATGTGCTGAATGGCATTGTTCTGACCAATTGATGTGACTAATGTGCTAATGTGCTAATGTGCTGATAGGCTGAGTGCTGACCAACTTGTTAACTGATTGACAATTGGTAATTCTGAGGAAAGAAGGTAAAATGAGAATTGAAAGCGGTATAACCCCGTTGCGAAGCAACCCCGCAACCAATTGCGCAGCAATCTCTGCGCGCTCAAATTGCGTAACATAAATCACTCAACCCTCTGCGAACTCTGCGCGTCTTTTCTCTGCGATCTCTGCGGTAAAACCCCGTTGCGAAGCAACCCCGCAACCAATCGCGCAGCGATCTCTGCGCACTCAAATTCCGTAACCTGCAGCACTCTACCCTCTGCGAACTCTGCGCGTCTTTTCTCTGCGATCTCTGCGGTAAAACCCCG
>JBJXFC010000238.1:0-6086 GCA_046153915.1 Flavobacteriales bacterium | reverse complement strand
ACATAATGGTTTGGACCTACAGCTCCCGAAGGATCGTATGGACGAAAACCACTTGCTGTTTGACCAGCCCAGTTGGCGCGGGTTTGTCCGGCATCAATGCGACCCATTTCAGTTTGGCTGTATTTCTCGTCATTGCCATATTCAGCTCCGTCTTCAGCAGTGAATTCAAATTGAGTTGGAACGCGGTGTTGACGGTCTGATGACTCAGTACCTTCTTCGTACAGATTGGTTTCATCCACCGGGTTTTCTGCAAAAATCTCAGATAGCGGGCGGGTTACATGAAATTCGGAAGCAACAATGGCCTCTGACGTCTGGTCATCCTGTGCATACAGTCCCGTGTAAGCACAAAAAACCAAAAGTGTTACTAATAACTTCTTCATAGAAAAATTGATTTTGGGTTTTGATTCTTAAGTTAAGGTAAAAATACAGCTACGAAAATACGGGTTTATTTGTAAAAGTGAAGGCATTTTGAAAAAATGAGGTGTTTGTTGATAAGACATCTGGATTTTGATGTAAAATACGGCGTAACATACTGAAAAACACGGGGTAAAATTTCGTGTGTGCAATTGGGTCGTTTGCCGATGCATTTATTTATTATATAGTTAAAGCGCAGTAAGTCAGTCACGTGTGGAATTGGCCAGATTGACAAATACTATGCATGCATCTATAATTTTGGACCTCTTTTTTGAAGTTTAAATGGTAGTTTGAAATAAAATTTGAAAAAAAATGCTAGCACTTGTCCAAATTTGAAAATCTCATTCGACTTGTTGGTATAGATCGTTCAATATTCTCTGTGAATTGAAAGATCTGTCGTAACTTATTAATCAATTAAAAAAATAAATCAACATGACTTCAAAAGAAAATTCACTCAATTGGTTTGAGATTTCTGTTGCAGAAATTCAACGGGCAAAAAAATTCTATGAAACCATTTTTGCTATCGAAATGCCTGTCCAGAATATGATGGGTATGGAGATGGCTTATTTCCCTTCGGAAAACGGAAATGGAAAGGCATCGGGCTGCCTGTGTCAAAGTCCATATCACAAACCCTCTCTGGATGGTGCAAAGATCTACCTAAACGCCAATCCGGACATGACAAACATCCTTGAGAGGGTTGAGTCTGCCGGTGGGAAAATCACCTTGCCCAAAACCAGAATCAGCGATGAAATTGGTTTTATGGCTTTCTTTACTGACTCCGAAGGAAACTCAGTTGCATTGCATTCACAGAACTAATCAATTTAATAAATAAATAGTATGAAAGAATATTTGATGCTTTTTCGTGGAGGAGACAAAGGTTTTGGCCAACAATCGCCGGAAGCTATGCAAGGACACATGCAGCGTTGGGCCGATTGGATGGGAGCAATGGCTGAAAAAGGCAAGTTGGTAGGTGCACAACCTCTCACTAACGCCGGCAAACAAGTGAGTGGAATCGCCAAAACGGTTACCGATGGACCTTTTATGGAAGGAAAAGAAATGGTAGGCGGTTATCTCATGTGCAAAGCCGATTCATTCGATGAAGCGGTGGAATGGGCCAAAGGATGTCCGCTGCTCGAGTTTGATGACGTAAATGTAGAAGTGCGGGAGATCAACGAAAAGATGGGATAGGGCGCTCTCAAATTGAAAATATGGAAAGGGTTGTACATCGTGCAATCCTTTCTGTTTTTATTTGCTTAAGAAACGAGAAGAAACATTTTATTCAATACCCATTTGCTGCCAGAAGATAAAAATATACATCGCCTTACCGATCATTTGTTTCGCAGAATTTCGGGCAAAATGGTAGCCGTATTGACTGGTGTTTTTGGAGCAGGAAATCTGGAAGTGGCAGAGGATGTTGTTCAGCAATCATTCATCGAAGCCATCAACAACTGGAAATTGAAGGGCATTCCGGATGATCCATCCGCATGGTTGTTTCGCGTCGCAAAGAATAAAGCCATCGACGTAATCCGCAGGAATAAACACACGGTTTATTTCGACTTTTCTCAAAATGAAAAAAGATTGCTCACCTCTGAGTACACGCTTTCAGGCGCGATGGATCAACATTTCAGCGAAGCATGGATCAAAGATGATATGTTGAGAATGATGTATGCGTGCTGCCATCCCGATATTTCTGCAGAAAATCAGATCACACTCATTCTGAAAACACTGTGTGGATTTAGCTCATCTGAAATATCCAGGGCTTTTTTGACATCAGAGGATACGATTTCAAAACGCCTGTATCGCACAAGAGAAGTTTTCAGAACACAAAAAATCAAGCTAGAGATACCCTCCGTTGATGCGCTGAAAAGCAGAACAGATGCTGTGTTAAAAGCAATCTACCTGCTTTTCAACGAAGGATATAGTTCTACACATTCAGAAGGTATTATTCGGAAGGATTTGGTTGAAGAGGCCATTGTTTTATGCAGACTTTTAGTAGAAAATAAGCACACACAACTTCCGGAGCCCATGGCGCTCATGGCTTTGATGAAATTTCATCAGGCGCGGATGAGCAGCAGAATTTCGGAATTGGGAGAATTAATTCTTCTTTCAGATCAGGATCGCAGCCAATGGGATCAGGTCTTGATCGCAGAAGGAAATGCCTGGATGAATAGCGCGGCTTTTGGAGATCAGGTTAGCACCTATCATCTCGAAGCGGCGATTACCTGGGAACATTGTATTGCGCCAACTTTTGAAGAGACCAATTGGCATCACATCCTCAAATACTACGATTGGCTGTGTTTGCTTACTTCATCTCCCATTCACGCGCTGAATAGGTCCATTGCTGTGTGGAAAGCGGAAGGCCCAACTTCTGCTTTGAAGGCTTTGACTCAAATTCAGCATGCAAAATTATTGGAAGATTATTACCTTTACTATGCGGTGCGGGCTGAATTGCAATTGGAACTGGGCAAGAGCAATGAGGCACGGGGTGATTTTCAAACAGCATTAAAATTAACCAATTCCAAAGCGGAGCAAATCGTGTTGCAGCGAAAAATGGATTCAATTCAAAATTTATAACCATCAATAAGAGCCTGTTTAAGATTTCATGAATTGAATTGTTATAAGTGAATTTTTAGTTCAGACAAGGCAAAATTTTAGAGAATAGTGGCTCCTATTTGATGAAGTTTTAATGAAGTATGAGCTAAAAAGGCGCATTACAAATGATTTGATGGAGTTTTAAACAGGCTCTATGTGTTTTGAATTTTGTTTCATTGAAATTCGAGGTCTGAATTCAAGATTATTTATATACACCTTATCCCTTGAAATGCCCAATATTGCTTGTAAATTGTTCGGTTAAATTCTTCACCCGGACTTCGTACATTTGTTTCCAATCTGATAATCTTAAACCACACTACCATGAAAAGAGATTTACTCATTTGTGTTTTTTCGCTTGTTTTCTTTTGTGAACTTCTCGCACAACCTTCTATTGTCTGGCAAAAAAACTATGGCGGATCAAGTGCCGAAACTCCGCGTTCATTGTTAGCTACTCCCGATGGAGGTTACATTATGGCTGGGCATAGTTCGTCTTCGGATATAGATCTCGATGGCAACCATGGAGTAACAGATTATTGGGTAGTGAAAGTGAATGCGGCAGGAGATATCGAATGGCAGAAAAATCTTGGAGGTTCTTACGGTGAATACTGTTTTACCATCATCAATACATCCGATGGTGGTTATGCTGTAAATGGAGCTGCATACAGCGATGATGGCGATATTGACGACAATCACAATTTTGGATTGGGAGATTTTTGGGTAATTAAATTCGAAAACAACGGCGACATCGAATGGGAAAGGTGTTATGGAGGAACCAGTTTTGAAAATGGTTCGGCTATCATTCAAACCAGCGACGGTGGATTTGCATTTTGCGGTGATGGTGGTTCCGGTGATGGAGATATGGTCGATAGCGGATTAATAAGTTCGCCCGATTTTTGGTTTATAAAAACAGATGCCAATGGCGAGATTGAATGGCAAAAGTGTTTTGGCGGAGCCAGCGGCGAAAATCCAAATGACCTGATAGAATCTGATGATGGTGGTTATGTTATCGCCGGACAATCTGCTTCGTGGGACAGTGGTGTTGTGACAGGCAATCACGGCGGATATGATTTCTGGGTGCTGAAAATAACTTCTACTGGTGACGTTGTATGGCAAAAATCGTTGGGCGGAACGCAGTCCGATAAATGCCAGAGTATCGCAAAAACTGCAGATGACGGTTATTATCTGGCGGGAAGCACCGGCTCGAATGACGGAGATGTAACAGGCTTCCAGGGCACATACGATTATTGGGTAGTAAAATTAAATGGTGATGGAGAAATGCAATGGCAGAATTCGTTGGGTGGTTACAATGATGATAAGGCCTATTCTGTTGCATCAACGCTTGATGGAGGATGCGTGGTAACAGGATTTGCTATGGAAGATGATGGTGACATCACCGGCAATCATGGAGGGCACGATGTGTGGGTCGTAAAATTATCTTCTGCTGGAGAACTGGAATGGCAAAAAAGTGTGGGAGGAACGGGATATGAAGAGGGCTATTCGATTATCCAATTGGCCGATGGAGACTATGTATTTCTGGCGAGTTGTGCTTCCATCGATGGAGATGCCACCAACTCCAATGGGTATGAAGATTATTGGCTGGTAAGGCTTTCAGGCGCTGATAATGTAAATGAAAACACTGCACATTCGGCACAACTTCATTTTTCACCCAATCCATTCACCAACCAAACTACAGGCAAAATCTATTCTCCAAATGCCTCTTTTTTTGGTGGAGATTTAATCTTTTCTGACGCCATGGGCAGAATTGTTTATACAACAAAAGTCACAGGTAAAACATTTGTTCTGGATCGGGGCACGCTTGCCAATGGCGTCTATTTTTATTCGTTGGTGATGACTGATGATGGTGGAGTGATAACGGGTAGAGTAGTGGTAGAATAAAATGGGTCGTGTCGAGGCTAAAGGAAATTTTGTTGGAATGAGTAAGTGATTATTTTTGGCGCACTCAATCTCTCCAATTCTCTCTTGTATGGGCCAATCTCTTGTAAAGAATTATGTGCACATTGTTTTTTGCACGTATCGTCGCACTCCGTATTTTTTTGAACCATGGGATCAGGAATTGCATGCCTATCTTGGCGGGATATGCAATGAACTGAAATGTACACCCATCATCATTGGTGGGTTTACAGAGCATATTCACATGCTGGTAAATCTTTCGAAGAATATCTCAGCGGCGAAATTGATGGAAGAAGTGAAAGGGCATTCTTCGAAGTGGATAAAGTCTAAGGGAGTTCAATATCGGAACTTCGCATGGCAGTCGGGGTATGCTATTTTTTCGGTCAATCCAGGGCGGGTTGAAAATGTGATCAACTATATAGCTACACAGAAGGAGCATCATGGCCTGGAGCGTTATGAAGATGAACTGCGACGTTTTCTGATTGAGAATGAGATGGAGTACGATGAACGATATCTCTGGGATTAATGACAACTTCATCCTAAGAACCCCGACTCCGCGGGGGATTATGGTGCCCTTTCAGGGCGGGGCCTGCTCTCCATGATGGGCTTCTCGTTAGATTATATTGCCCTTTCAGGGCGGGTGAGGGCTTCGAAAGGCTCCTCGTTAGATTCTTGTGCCCTTTCAGGGCGGGGCCTGCTCTCCATGATGGGCTCCTCGTTATATTATGGTGGCCTTTCAGGGCGGTCGGGGCTTTGATGGGCTACTCGTTAAGAAATGGTGTCTTTCATGGCGAAGTATGTTCTTTTCAGCCCCATCGCCACGCCCTGAAAGGGCACAATACAAAAGAAAAAAAAAATAATTACCATAGAGGCCGCCCTGAAAGGGCATAATAATTTAAAGACGATAAGCTCTAGCTTCGCACACATCAAATCGCATATGCAAATCAAAAAATTATCTCTCGAAGACCTCGACAATGCAGTGGCCATTCTTCGGCAGGATACACTCCGCTATTCCGACGGGAGTTATCCTGATGCCCATTGGATAAGCCATTTTCTAACCGATGAGCGCTGCGTATCACTCGGATTATTTGATCAGGAATCACTGCTCTGCATTCTGATCTCCGAAAAACTATCGTTCAATGGAGGCATGATGTGGTATCTGGCAGCAC
>JBJXFC010000236.1:0-22306 GCA_046153915.1 Flavobacteriales bacterium | reverse complement strand
AGCGGAATGGCAAAAAACTTTCCGATGATAAAGAGGGCGCTGGCGATAAAACCGTAGAACAAAAACGTTCTCACCCCGGTGCTAAACCGTCCGAAATACTCGAGCAGGGTCACCAGCAGATACGATCCGAGAAGCAATGCCACGGCGTAGATGGCACCACGAATCATCTGATTTTTATAGTACTTGCGAATAAAATCGTCTAGCCTGGCGACGAGTGCCTGATATGCGGTTTGATTGCTCAATGTGTTTCTTCTAAATCGGGTTCAACTTCCAAAGTCTGTCAGTACGGTTATACCTTTCAAAGGTTCAACAAAGAAAGGGCATAACGACGCATGAGCCTCAAAAGTATGCAACGATGAGGTGTTGAAGAGGGAAGGAGGGTTGATTTAGGGAAAATTAACGGGCACGCCGAATTGGCAAATACCAGGAATATAGAGCCTTGTCTGAAATTAATTATCCAGGGTTCACCGAATCGCTCCAAATTATAACGAAATGTTTATAAGGGATGGAACTGGCATGCGAAGGTTGTTAAACACCATAGTGTTTTCTGTTATTACCTTCTCACAATTTCAAACTTACGACTCACGAATTCACCAGAATCTATATAACAGCGTACTATGTATACTCCTTCCGAAATACGAGATGTGTCGTATATTAGGATGTCGGATAAGGGATTGAGGGTAGATACTATTTGTCCTGATCCATTAATGATATCAAGTTGCGTAATTGGATGATTTGATTTACTCAAATTGATGATGAGTTGGTCATTTGCAGGATTGGGCGATAACGTAAGTTCAACTGGTTTTTTTTCTTGTATGGATTCTGTGTCGTTATCGGCAATACTGACTTCTTGCGCATTAATAGTAGCAGTGCTATAATCCTCATCAAATGTGTTTATTGAAAATGTAATAGTACCACTGTGTTCGCCTTCGCTATCCAAATCGTCATATGCCGAGATAGGAATGGACTGCTGAAGACAAGCGGAGAAGTTCGGAGCAAATTCCAGTGTAATCGGTTGGCCTGGCCCTGCTCCAAGGTCGAGCTGCGGATCTGGGTCGGCTATAATATTTACCTGGCTTGCGGGAACTGAAAGCAGAGATATTTTTAGGATATCAGTGGATCCATCTTCCGAAGCATCCAATGGAGACATGGGATGTTCTACATATATTTCAGGTGAAGGCATTGGTTGGTTGTACTTCACCAGAAAGCCATCAATTCCCGCGGCATCTGGGAGCGTTTCTGTGAAATCAGGGTCGGGATTTACATCCATTGAAGTTCCCGCATAATTACCGGCGATGTACATTGAAGTCTCATCTCCCGGGCACACAGCGTAAACGTTTTTGCAGTTGGGAACAAGAGCAAAACTAATATCCCCATCCTGGGCATATGAATAGTAATGTCCGGAAGGAGAGCCACCCGGCAGTGATATATCATCTTCTATCCAATCCAGATTATAAAAATGACTTCCTGAAAAGTGAATACCGCCATAACGATCTGCGCTCATGGCATGGCTGTAATAGTTTCCACCAAAATCGCATTTTCTAATCCACACAATTTCAAAATCGGAATTCAGCTTTATCGCAATGGCGCTACCTCCGTAGGTGAAGTCGGATGTGTTATACTCAAATGTTTCTCCATCAACTGAAATCAGGACTTGCCCCGGAGCAACTACCAATGTTACATAAAGATTGCCATTTTGATCAAAGGAAGCCGATGCACCATGGCCGCAGGCGAGGCATGTATTTGTAGTGTTATCTTTTACCGTCATCAGATGTTGCAGAATATGATCACTTGAGTAGCAAGCGACAAATGCAGATCCATCATCGACTGTTTGTGAATTCATCACGTTCCCTTCCCAGCCAAACTCCATTGTGCCACTGAAATGCCCAAGGGCAATGGTATGCTCGTCGTTATGAAGAACGCCTCGAATCTGTGCCTGGTAGTCGTCTTCGAAAAGTTTGTATTGAATTGTGTTTAAGTCCAGAGATAGGTGAAAGAAAAACCCCAAGTATTCGGCAGGATATTCGAAGAGAATATCGCCATTCAAACGATATATGAAGGAATTTACAGTTCCAGAGACACCACCCAGGTAAATATCCTGCTCTCCCCAGGAGACCTCCGCGAGTCCCTCAACTCCTTCGCCACTGCACTGAGCCAGGTTGGCAAGGCTGTGATCGTTTTTATTGTAGGATGCTATAAAGATATCGGTGGCTGCTGCTGTCCCTGGCGCGGTAACCAGTAATTGATTCTCGGTGATATCGAAATCATTCGTTCCCGCGAATCTCCCCATGACATAGAATTGGTCGCCATATATATGAGCGCTAAAAACTTCATCCCCCATAAATGCATAATCGACGACGTTGAGGTTTTCGTCATACTCTACGAAAAACCCACTCTCCACACCCCCTACAAGAAATAATTCGTTATCTCCAAGGTCAATATCCAATGAATCGCCCATTCGCCCTGCAACAATCAAATGACCATTCTCTGGAATGAATTCGACATAATTTATTTGGTCATCACCCTCAGTGGAAATGCCAAATCCCAGATTGTGGGCCCAAACCAATTCTGGAAGTTGGCAAAGACCATGTAGTTGACTTATAACAAAGATTGAAATTAGAATACTTTTTATGCGCATTGGTTAAGTTTTAATGTTCCAATTCCAATTCCAATTCGGTATTTATCATTTCGGAAGCATGAATCAAAAACATGGTTGGATGTTGCAAAAGTATACTGGCTTGATCCGCAGAAGACAAAGCCCAGTCATATAAAGGTAACTGCTGAGAACATAAAAAAGACTCATTAGGATCAGCTAAATCGATCATTTTTGTATTTGCGAGGTTTTCCCACATCAGATCATTCCAGGTAGGCACGGGAATAGATATTATAGTGCCTGGCGTTTCTTCACCGGTTACAATGGTATCCAATCCAAAACGCATCTGACCGGGACGCTCTTGAAGAACAAAATAATATCCAGCGTCCGTAAGTTCCGAGGGACTCATACCTTCAATAACTTCCTGACCTAACGCGTCGCTTGCCGTCAAATCAAATCCAACCAAAGTCAGATCTGTTCCCAGCCTGGCTTTGAAAGATGGATACAGTGTAATACCGTCCAATTTTGCTCGACGATTGATTGTGCCAGGTTCAAATTCGGCTTGTTGTGCAAACAACAATGTGTCCGGGAATTTCTCTAATAATTGTCCGCGAACAACCATAACAAGATAGGAAGAGGTACTTGCAATGTTAGCACCGAGTGCATTTTGCCAATTGTGAAGTTCCAATCCCATGTCAAGTGGTGGTTCTGCATCGTCGGTGGGATCATTGTCTGTTTTATCCCAGAAACTTCTTATGTAGCTTCCCCTTTGGTCCGTTGGGTATTCCCTCCATAACAATTCCCTGCTCATTTCATGGTTCATTCCTGCAAACAGTGCTTCCAGAAAGCGATTGTTGACAGTCATGAGGGTTGATGAATTCTCTTTGATGTCTTTTACATTGGGTATAATGAAGTCCTCAGAAATTTTACGCAACAATTCATAAGCAGGAATGTCTATCACCGGATAGGGCATAGCATTCACATTAAGCGAACTGCTCAATGTGGTCATGTCAGGCAACGACTGGAATTGCTCCAAGGTCGAATTGTAGATGGAAATATTTGTTTTTATTTTTTCATTAACCGTGTAAGCCGGTTTGGAAAACGCTTCCATCCGGCTGAGTGCGGTCGCATTTTCGGCAACACCTAAGCTCGGTGTCGCTGCCATCTGAGTTTCATTCGTTGATTTAATAAGGTCCATCTGAGTGGAAAATGTTCCCGCCAGTCCAATTGCCGTCGAGCTATTACCTGGAAAAAAGGGCAATGCGGTGTTGTAGCCTCCTATTTCAACTTCGGCCCGATCTGCAGCTGATGTTACAAGAATATTTGGTAGCGCATCCCCAGGCTCATTGCGTTTAGGATATAGGGCATACTTTTCATTTGATCTTAAACCATTATCTGGTGTATTGAGCCTCGAAAGAATATTTGTATAAACTTTAGTTCCGGGATTGGTCATCCCAAAACTTAGCATCTTATTGCGTTTAAGTCCCGGCCTGGCGAGTTTACGAAATGCGGGAGATAATGCACCATTTGGAATTCGGCTATCATTGAAGTGTTTGGTGATCGTAACGTTGCCAGGTGCGTCAGACATTCGAATGGTATGATGCGCTCCCTGTGTCATGTGCATCAATCGCGATTGGACAACTTGATCATTCATATTCTCCTTCGGGTGTTTTATATGTTTTTCAAAGAGATGTTGTCCGACCCGGGCGGCAAGTTCAGCCTGAATAATTTTTTGATTGGCTTCCAGAATGCCCTCTACTTGTTCCCATGCAATTTCCATAAATTGCTCCTGATGATCTTTTACAATTTGGGCGCCTATTGAAGCAGCAACACGGTTTCGCGGATCCAGGTTCAAATCACGCATCCATGGTTTACCATTTAGCAGCGGAACATTATTTTGTTGAGCATGCCATTGTCCGTAGATAGGAGGGAGTACACCCGGGTCGTCAGGATCATAAAAAGTGGTAGAATGGCCCGAAGTATTTAAATCTGACAGGTTGATCCTGTTTCGTATCTTTTCTACATAGGAATGAAATATTGCCTGATTTGTAATCAAATTGGGCTGAACGCCAACAGGACGCAATGCTCCTTCCAAAAGAACACTTTGTTGATTGGAAGCGACAACAATATTCATTCCTGTTTCTGTCAATGACATGTGTCTGCCGCCAGCCTGTGGCGGTGCAAATTCAGGTTCAATAAGACGAGCCAGAGTTTCAAAATCGCCCTGTGACGATGTTTTGAATTGCCAGGTGTAATAAAATGGCAGGGTAGAAGGATAGGATGTGGCAGACCATGCTTTGGTAAGTGAATTGGCTCCGCTTAAATCTGACTCACCTAATCCTGTTCGCCGGCCAAGTTCGAAAGTTGGAATTAAGAAGGCGGCATATTCTTGATTCAGCTCCAGATGGCGTGGACAAAGAATTCTGCTAAACGCCAGATTCGGATCATCCTTGACATCCTGTAAGACGGCATTGTAAATTTCAGCCTCTGTGCCGTCATAATGTTTGTTCACCTGCACATGAGCCCAGGCGTATAACTGATCACTGGGTGGAAGGATATTCCAGATCGCTTCTTTATCGTCCGGAACAACAGGATTATTCGTATCCATATGAACCTTATCCGAAAAAATGATTCTGGGTTTATCCGGTGATGATTTGTCAATGGTGAACTCGGCATTTTCACCTGCTTTAAGCACAATCAGACACATCCAGGGCGTCAAACGCTCAGGATGCGCGGGATCAGGCAATGCAGGTGAATATCTCCAGGGGAGGTCTTCAGCGTAAAACTCTATAAACGGAAGATAATTCCCTTCGAAATTTTGAATTCCGGATACAGGCTCTACACGCAAAACAGCTTGTGAATTTATCTTAAGTACGTCCACAGGACCCTGAATGACCAGAGATTTCGTGAGTGTGGAGGTATTCATGTGCACATGTGCGTCCACTGTAGCTCTGATGGCAGCAGGGTTTGCTGATGCTTCAGTTTGAGTGATGGCCGAGCCTATTCCTTTGCGCAACCAGGGCAAGAATGTAAATTTTTCAATGGACATAATTGATCAAATAATAATATTCGTACTTCAAGTTTATATCTGGGCAATTTCGAAATGCATTCCGTCCATTCGTGAGAAATGTCCTCCCCAATACCATCCCAAATCATTGGCAATGGGCACCAGTTCGCGCACGCAGCCATTTGCATTCAACAATGGAGGAACTTTTCCCAGTCCGTTTGTGGATGCGTTAATGTCAAAGGCAATTCCATAACTATGAGTGCTGAGATTCGTAGCACTTCCTCTGATAAGACGTGGATAAAAACAACCATCGAAGGTGTTTACCCGATTCAGTAATCCGGCTTTTTTCCATGCTTCAAACAAATCAATGAATCGGTCAGCAACTTTTTTGTGAACACGAAGTTTGCTCAATTTATATGGTGGGAGCTGACTGATCCAGGGGGATGCTATTGTGACAATATTTTCAGATTCCCAATTGCCAAGAATTTTTATAGTACTATCCGGATTGACTTTGTATTGAAATTTGCCGAAATTCTCCTTAATCCCGGCTGGTGTCAGTGGACCAAAAGGTGGTTTTTCCGGCCAGTTCGGTCCATTTTTCAAGGTGTCCTGTTCGTCATCTACCAAAGGATAGCCATACGCCATCGCCTTTGCAAATGTTTGATTTCCTACCACACCATCCGCATCCAGAGCATGTTTCAATTGAAAATCCCGGGTAGCGATATCCGTGATATCATCAAAGGTGCCGGATGCTACCACGTTTTTATATCCAAATCCATGTAAAAAATATTGCCATTTGGTAATTTCTTTACCCTTGTTTCCTTTTCTGATTGCTTTCATAAATAGAATAATTAATAGGGTTATTGCACATTATTTATCCAGATCCAGATTGGATAATTCCTCATTCACCTGAGAAACATAATTTTTATATTCATACTTGGGCGCCACCTTCAGTCTTGCAGCCAGGGAAGGGTTTGTTGCTCGCAGTTGTTCCAGCCGCTGTTGGGCCATTGCCTTACTTTTTTCCGGAAGTACAAGGCTGTAAGGCACCAAATCATCTTTAAAAACGAGACGATAATTTGTCTCGCTAAGTACAACCTGCTTTTGTACTTTTTGCTGCCTCTTTAACTCACGATAAGAAGCATGACGCCCCATGGCACCGCCATTGACTTTTGAGACTTTGGGAATCGATCGGAATTGTTGCAGCAACATTTCGTCCTCAATTGGCTCTTCATTTTCTTTATAGGCTACTTCATAGTCCATTGAAGACTGAGTGAATCTGGATGGGATAACAGTACCCATTGCTTCACTGCTAGCCGTAATGCCGCTATTCATTAGCTCATAACTTTTCGATTGAAGTTTTTGCTGTTCAGAAAGTTGTTTGAACTGATTCGGGGCAAAATAATCTTCTACTTTCACAGAGGGCATAGGTGGTTGGGACCCCAAACTCAATGAAGTTAATTCAAAATACTTAGTTCCGGCTACGGGATTCTCTCCAAATTTTTGGATGTTGAATCCCAGCGGAACGACGAGTTGACTTACGCTGAGCACACTTGATGCTCCGATGATAAGAGATGAATCATCCGTATTAGCAGGGGCTTCTTTAGGTTTCATCACCACTTCTGAGTCCTTTTTATCCTGCGCTTTCCAGGAGGACTCTTTGTTTAATTCCGTGATCAGGATCTGATTGACGTCAATTCCGAGAAGTGCGTCGTTCGGTTCATTACCCCAACTTTTATCAAAACGAACCTTTACATCAAAGCACAGAATTTCGACAGTTGCCTTACCTCGTGCATTCCAACGTCCGGGGCCTGTGACATGAAGGCTTAAATCTACGCCGCATACCGAACGTCCTTTATAGGTAACCTCAGCCCCTGCGTACATGTCCACGGTGAAATGGAACGGACTGAAATAGAACAGCGCGTCAAAACCCACATATGCATAGGCACCGATTTTTCCGGATTTATATCGAACTTCGCACCTGGCACCGGCTTGGAAAGTATTGCTTGTAACGGCAAAGTAACCTTCTACAAATATTTTTAATTCACTGGTATCGCGGAATGTTATTCTCAAACGATCCATCGGTCGTAAGCCCCAAGAGGTGTCTGGAAGGAATTGAGGATGAAAACCGCCGACGGTAATCACAAACATTTTATTGCTTCCCCAACCAAACCTGGCCGCCATGTCACCCTGAAGTGAGATATTTCCACCTATGACAGAATCGTAGAGTCGGGCATCGAAACTGATCAGTTTTTTCCCCTGATCGTAAATGCCGATAAAGGCAACATTGAGTCGGATTTTATCTCCTGAATCCTCTGGAACGCGCACTTTGACTGTTCCACCAAGGGCAAGAATAATAGGTGCTGGAACCGAAAGGAACAATCCCAATTCCACATGAATCATTTTCGAAGTTCCATAGGACAAATCGAATAGGAATCCGAAGCTATGACGGCCTTGTTTTTCAGGGAAGAAGGCATCGAGGCTTGTCAATACAGCATTGAACTGTGTGAAAACATCTTCGGGAAACATGACATCATCCAAAGTGCCATTTCGCACGCCATCGCGAAGTGCCTCTGGATTCATGGTTCTATGAAGTCCTAATAATCCTCCGACTCCTTGCAGATAAAATCCGAAAACAAGTGGAATGGCTTTAGGCAAATCAACCGTAACCAAACCAAGGAATGAAAAACCTGTGGGCGTTTTGCTGTAAATGCCTATGGCATCCAAACCAAAACTGGATATATCCAAAGAAAGGAATCCGGCATAGCGCTGATTTTCATAATCAAGCATCAGATAACCGCCGCCTTTTACAGATCCCGCATCTATGTACAATCCAAGACCGGTTGGTTTTATCAACTCAAGCTCGATGCCGGTCTTACCAAAGATTCCGGATCCGGATTCCAACTCTGAGACTACCGCTTTAATACCCAAACCATCCGCAACAGCTGCCACTGGTCCAATTTGAATGACTAGACCATAAAACCGGGCACTGAAGGAGATTGATGAATTTCCGGAGCTGGAGAAAAGTCCGTTGGCGGGGTCGATCTGCAAACGTAGCTTGTCGATATACAATGCTTCACCGAAGGTGGCGGTGAGTCCGTCCATAGGAATGTAGACGTCCAGACCTGTAGAGGAGTTCGCGGCAATATTAAATCCACCTTCCCAGGTGATGGAAAGGTCATATTCAAATGCCGTATCGGGGCCTGTTTCATCAATTTTAAAGTGAGTGATATGAATAGTTTTCGGCAAAACTTTACTTAATGCAGGAACCTGCAAATCGGTTTCAATCAAGCCGCCAATCGATAGATCAAGACCATCACTGTCTTTGTTGAATCCCAGTTCTTCCAGGGTTACTTTGATTGAATCTTCATCAACAACAACAATATCCGCCGAAGACATGATCACCCCAAAACCTGTGTTGCTAAAACTGAATTCAATTCCTACCTCAGTGGTTTCTCCATTATGCTCAATGAACGCCGTTGCACCTGCAGAATTGACTACCTGATCGATATATATTCCAGATGAATTGAAATAAATATTCAGTGAATTAAATCGCACCCGTACTTTTCTCAGAGCAGCTGTTCGAGCGTCATCAGCCGTTGTGTTGTCAATAGATATGTGGGTATATTGAGGAGTTATACCGACCAAAGCTGTAAATGACTTGTCTGTATCAGTGCCCTCCTCTTTGCAGGATTCAATTATTACATCGGCCCCGAACTGTGCTGCGGCTAAATGACCATCAAGCAGCTCAAACCCGAAGGTTGTGGGTTGGATTAATACTTTACCAATAACAAAACTTACAGTAGGACTAATGACGGTGGTAAAGGCAAATTTGTGCTGATTATTAACGTTGGCATAAAGAGCATTTACATATATCACTTCATCAGTTGGCGAAGCATTACCGGAATCCGTTGCCTGCATCTGGGTGTGATCTACCTTTAAATCGATCGAAGCGTCTGCAATTCCAGCTTTTCTCAGTTTGAAATACAATTCACCGTCTGCTTCAGTATGGTTGTTTTGATTTACAATGAGTTTTTTAAAGGATAATTCAAAATTGTTGAATGTAAATACTTCCGTTGTGGTAGCATGCACCTGCACGATGATATCACTTCCGGTGTTTTCAAATGCTGCATTAAAGTTCACAACTACCGGATCATCCGTATTTCCAGGAGAAGAATCAGGTTGGATCGTTAAATTACCACCTAGAGCAGATTGAATGATAGTCGTTTTATCCAACTTGAGCGAGAAGGAAGTAATGGACAGGTCAATTCCCATTACTTTGGCCTGAAGATCGTTACTGGAAGGTGGTGTAGCAGAAGGCAATTGATTCAGATTTGCTGGTATCTGAACAATCTCAAAAAGAACATGAGAGTTATTAATGGCAATGGAAGTGTAGAAGTTTTTGTCCAGAGCATTAGCATTGGGGTTGGAAGTGTCTTTGACATCCTTGATTTTGAAGTATGCTCCGAGGCCTCCGCCGAAATTGCCATTACTGAGTATAAAGCTCAAATACTGTGGTTCGAGAGTTACGGGGCCAAAATGCAGCGCGGGCAGAGCATTGTTTTGAGCACTCGCAGTAAACTGAACCGTAGTGTTGTTTTTGCTACCCTGAAGATCTATCCAAACCGGCAGGTCGTTTTCATCCTTGAGCTGCGGAATATTCAACTGCAGAGCAATATTGACCTCATCTATTCCTTGATTATCGAAGGAAATCAGGAAAGGAGGTGACTGAGCGGCAGCGTTCAGTTTGAGATTGGCCTGCCCGAGGGTGAATTCATCCGTGGAGTTACCGCTCAATGACCATGCTCCGTTATCATATTCCATATTGAAAGCAATGGCAGCATCCGGAGTTGTTCCATCTGCTTTCGGCACATTGATTGCGCCGGCAGCAGCCCCCTGGAACGAAACGATATCTCCAAACTGTAGATGAAGACTCGAGAGGGATAGATTCAAACCATAGATGGAAGCTGGTTGCGAACCACTCAGATCAATTTCTGTTACACCATTCAGATAGCTGAGAGTTGCATCAAACGGATGTGTGACACCTGGCTGACCCTGGGTTTCAATTCCTTCAATTTTCACCGTTGCGGCTGCTGAGAATTGATCAAATCCTGTGGCAGAAAACATCAGGGAAATGGCACTCGGGATAATGGTAACCGGACCTGTGGTAAATACTACATTTTGTATATCTTGTATATCAATGGTAACCTCTCCATTGTCATACCCCAAATTGGCCGTTAATGAGGCGACAGTATCTCCAAGTGGAAAGTCAATTAACAATGAACCAGAAACGGTGAGCACTCCTGTGTGGTCAAAGCTGATGATCACTTCGCTGTTAGTAGCGGGATTAAGTCGTGCAGTTACTCCTCCAATGGTGAAGTCGGAAGTATCGCTTGCGGTGATGGTATAAACCCCGTTGGCGAAAGAAACGTCAAATCCGATTTGGTGGGTGGAGCCGGGGAATTGGATGTAGCCGGAGGATTGAAAATTGAGCACATCATTTTGATGCATCAATAAGTCAAATGCATCAAAGAAAATATCCAGTGAACCAATTTTTGTTTGCAGCATGGTTCCGACCGGAGCGGTATCTGAAAAACCAAGAAAGAAATGGCCGGACACACCAAAGGCAGGGGTAGCGTCCACGCCATTGGCCCCAATCAAAACTTGTTCACCTGCGAGATATGCCTCTTGCCCACCGGCAGTGGAAAAACCCTTGGGAAGAAAAATGTCAATTTCTCCGATATACACACCCTTGAAGGCGATAGGGCGCCCATCGAGATTGGCTTCTGGAATATTTTTCTCGTTGCTCAGATCTACTTTGAGATCATTGATTAATAATACCAGGCCGGTATTCCCTATTGCGGCATAGGTGGAGGAGGACAGACTTAAATCCAGGTCATTTGTAAAACCTCTTTCTGAGTGGAACTCAAAAGTGGCTTCATCAAACTGAAAACTCACCTTCGGAAATCCGGGGTTACCGGCATCTTCTTCGACCACGTTGAAGGTGGTAATGCCGTTGGCATCATCTACAGTAACAGGAAGAAGGTATTGGCGAGGGAATTCGAGGGCGGCGGTCAGATTTGTGGAAATCGAGATCCTTGGCACCAGTAAGTTCTGAATATATTCTAATGAAGAAACTTGTGAGCCATGAATATATTGAAAAATCCGCGAAAGGTTTTGTAAGGATTGTTCAATGTCGCCTGCTTGTATGAATGTATAGAAAATCACATTTTCTGCAGATTCACTTAATTTCTGTTCAATTTCATTAACTAGTTCTAAAGGACTATTCGACCCAGTCGGCGGATTTATGTGCATTGGGTCTTCCTCCGATTGGTGATCGTATTTTTGATTAATTAACTCGACGAAGTATTCAGAACTACTTATTTGACTTGGATTGGGATAACATATAGTATTTAATATTAATGAAATTAATTTGGTCTTCGTGATGCTTAGTGAGTTGCACAATAGTATGAAAAGATCGTTTATGTTTAATGGATTAAAGCTGTTTAAGTTTTCATGGCTAATAAATCTTTTAATGGGCCAATTTAGCAACACCTTAATTGGAAATTCGGATATTGTTTTAACAGTGTTATTCGATGGATGAGTCGAATTTAGGACCAGTGTAATTGTATCACCAAGTGGAACTATAAGGTTGAATGAAATGCGTTTATTCGATATTAACCTGCAGTTAACAATGCCAATATCCCCATTGGGTGATTTAGAATGTTCGAATTGATCCACATAAATATTTTCTGCGAGATTCTCAATTTCAGGAGATAAAGATTGAAGAATTGGAAACTGAGTGGCGTTTTGTAAATTTAAAACATTATTCAGTTTAGGGTAATATTTACTTTGCAAATTTGGCATTATGTCAAGGAATTATTGTGAGATAAATTATGCTAATAGTGGTAAAAATGAATCTGTCCCATAATATGGATTGTCAACTAAGAAGTTCGGGTATATTGTTAAATACTCAGAGACGTTCAATTTTGGATTTATGGGAGAATAATTTTCCACAGTATCCAATTGACCCTCATGGTACTGACATTCTATTCCATAATTGCTACCTTCTGGATAGAAGTATTTGAAAGTTTCAATTATGGCATTAGAAATGGAGTCAACGAGTTGATCGCACAATAGTTTCCCTGTTGAGTCGTACAATTTCTTTTCTGTTAAATTGGAATTAACTAATCCAGGTTCAAATAGGGTAAAGATCGTGCACGAATAGCTTCCAATGGTGGATTTTTCAATTATCTTAACAAAGGCATTTTGATATTCTGGTGAAGAAAGTTCGGGTAACACTGAAATAACAGTTTCCGAGGCAAAAAGGTAGAAATGAATTGACTTAATAGAATTGTTATAGTATTCTATTCTCTTTCGTAAGTCTTCGTTGACAAATATATCCTCTTTATAAGAGGTCAATTCATTCTTTTGTTCCTCGGTAATAGGTTTGCCGAACTGGTTGTAGTATTTTCGATTTGTGCTCATGTCGTAGTTTAGTTCAATAAAAGGTTTATCGATGGTGTTGGAATATTGGAATCAGCAATCACCATTGAAATGTCTATCTTCTTGCCATCACAAAGTTCATCTAACCAATCCTCGTCTGCAAGAGACTTTATTTCAATTGTGTTGTTGTTAGATACGTTGCCAATATAGAACTCCTTTTCCAAAAACAGGGCTCTACCATTTTTTTGCCTATCTTCTAGCCTTTCTTGGAGTCTTTCAAGTTTTCGTTTTAATTTGCTGCGATTTGGTAAATTTGGAATAGCGAGAAACTCATTGTATCTTTTTATGAGTTGATCTACATGTTCGGAGAACTCGGATTCATTTGCAAATGAAAACCAGAAATCGGTGTCCTGAATTGGATCTCCTGATAAGCTGCCGTTATGTGTGACGGATGAACCCCCATATCGAACATTCCTTTTTGGGAGGTGAAACTTATCTGCAATAAATTGAATTTTGTTTTGAATAAAGAGGTTGAATTCTTCAGCCGAGGAAAATGTAAATGGATATTTTCTTCGACGTACTTCTAATAAGTTGTCTACCCTCGCCTTAAGATCGTTTGCACCTACAGTACTGTGTTTTTTTCTCGACGCTTGGTGCAGTATACCGACAGAATCTTCTAAACTTAATCCCTTATTAGCTGCGTGATCAAGGACCTCATCAATTACTTCATCAGAAAAACGATTAATGTCGAAATCAACCGAGGTTTTGTTTAACTTATCTTTTAATCTTTGCCTAGCCTTTTGTTTGAACAGGTCCAGATAATCAATATCTAAATCAGCTAGTGCCTCAATTTTTTGCTTCGGAGTCATAGGGACACCGTTCTCTGTCATTTCGGTTAACATTCCATTGGGCCAACCATTTTCGATGCCCTCATCGACCAAATTTTTTGCAGATTTTTTAGCTTTATAGATTGCAATTGGATCTGTAACTAGAGATGATAGCTCTAAATAGAAAAGCACAGTTTTTAGTTTTTTGCAAAAACTGCTATCGTCACAACTTTCTATGAAGTTTAGCAAAAAGCTTAAAATTCCTGCGGATATTTGTAGGGTTTCAATTATTAACAGAACCTGACCAAGTTTGGATATTTGGCGTAAGTGCCGGAGTTTAGCTAAATTACCGACCCCGGTGAGGGTTGTTACAACATCGATCAATAGTCCAATCTTGGTTTCGAAATCAGAGGCGTCTCCATCATCATCAATGTATTTTAAATAGAATAGCGGAATTAATGCATTTGTTTCTTCGTTTAATACGGGCATTTGGATTGAGGTGTCATTCTCTGATGGGTAATATAACAAAGTAACGGGCTGATAGACTAACATGGCGGGATGCGAAAGCAGGCTCACGCCATTATCTTCGGCTGTGACGAAATAAATTCCTCTGGAGTCAGAGTTAAATGAAAATGTGAATATGTCTTCGTAAATTCCGAAGGCATTTTTATGTGACTTGTAATTTATCACACTATAATGTTGATATAATTGATCATAATTATAGCTGCCATTATCTAACAAAGTAGTATCTGGGTAACCGAACTCATCTAGGTTTTTATAAGGATTGTAAAGCGATTCAGACCATAACAGATACATCACGGTGGCAAATCGACGTTTGTTATCGTGACTATAAGAATCGCTGCCAAATAACTCCGCCGTGCCTTTTACTATTGGTTTGTAGTTTTGTATTCCATTATATAGTCTGCTAAAAGTGGTTTCATGATAGGGCGGCAGAGAGCTGTTGGTTGCAAATGTTTTGGAAATGATGCCATTCAAGATAAAATTAACTTCTTCTTGATTATCTATTGTAACAGAGTTAAGAACCTTTATTGCTAAATTTTCCATAGCGTCGTTGAGATCTCCATCTTTGGTTAGCTCTTCTAAAAACTTTAATTTGTATTCTTTGCTGAAAAGGGCTAGGGTTGATTCTGGAAGAACAGTTAATAATCGGATTAATTTATCAAATGCATCAGTGCTATTACTAATGTATACCTTGTTCCTAACGCTGCTTGAATAAAAGTGCTTCAAGGCGACGTATAATTGTGCATATGCCGAAATTTCTAGGGTATTTAGAATATTATTTGAGTTCCAGCTTGTTTTTATGTCATGAATTAGGGCATTTATATTTATTTGAGAAGTGTTGTCCGGTGTAGTGACGAATGTAGGAAAGACTTCTTTAGTGATATTATATACGAGTAGACTTAGCTTGGTTATGGCGTACTGATATTGTAATTTACTTTCCGGGGGTAAATTTTGGTTGTTCAAATAAGAAAGATGATTTAGAAAGAAATTGCTTGCAATTTGTGGATATTCCGGTTCATTTGATAATGTCGAATCTAAAAGCTGGTCAATGGAATTAGCTGATAGTGATATGTTTAAAGTTCCATTTTCAAGGAAATATGAAGCATTTTTGTCAAATATGAATGTATACGCAGTTGCACGATAGAAAGCGGTCTCATTTGGATCCAATTTGCACGTATATGCTGTAATGATATCATCTTGCTGAGCAGGATTAAACGGAAAGTCCTTTTCAAGTAATTGTTTGGCTGATTTATTAGCGGAGTTATGCAAATAGACTTGAAAGTCATTTGTATTGTAGTACCCAGATCTGGCCTCATTTCTCTCAATATCTATTTGTTTGAATTCGCCTACAGAAAAGTACCTGTACTCATTTCCATCAGAACCGATGAAGCGACTGAGTTTTCCGAGGATCGTTTGAATGGGGTTGGAGAAATTATTATTCTTGACAACTCGGTTTGTCTTAGTAAAGTATGCTGTAGACATATCTAGATATTGAGGAATTCTAAATCAATTGAGGTAATTGGCAAGTATTGTGTATATTCGGAAGAATAGAATACTCTATTGTCTGTTGTGTAAATGTATATAGGTTGAGAAGTATGAATCTCACACAAGTGATCATCTATGTTCTCACCTATAACAAATAGGATATACTTGTAAAATTGTGTTTTTTCTGTGGATAGGTATTTAGAGGATTGGGAGTTGGTATGGAGAAGGCCTATTCTAGAATTTTTATATTCGCTCGAACTTATTTGAAGTACTTGTAGTTCATTGGAGGATATCCCTAGTAAAAGAAAATTGGAAATCCCATCTAATGATCGATTCTGACTGATACCGATAATAGAATTTGTTAAGTCAGTAAAAGTAAAGGTTGATAGTTTTAAGTCTCGAGTTAAATTATTGTTAGCATGAATATTAAAAGAGTTGGAATTGCTCAGAAATAATGCTGTATTAGAAAACCGAGATGAATGAGCAATATGCGGATTGAAAGTGTTATCAGGGCAGTATATAAACGTAGATCTTGAACAGGAGTTGAACTCATCAGATTGCAAATAATCAAAGTAAAGCGCAGTATGACCAACGGTAATGTAGTCTTGATTTTTATCACGTTTCCCTACCAGAAGGGAATGACATAATTTTTTCTGATTGATTGCGGAGTAACCTTGATTGGAAGGAAAATCTGAATTTGGAATACTAAATAAATCAGATAGATAAATTCGTATGTTTGGATAGGTTTCGTCGGAATATATGAAGGGGCAATTTAAGATTGGGAAATCAATTGAATTTCCAATATAAGACAAGTAGTAAAAATTAGTCAGAATGTAAGCTGGGCCATTGTTAACGGTAACAGTAGGAAGAGAAAAAATAATATCATTACTACATATGTTATCGGGATTTATTTGAGGACTAGAATGAAGATATTGATTTGATAGAAAGTGGTCATATTCACCAGACTCTACTTTGTTGGAATGCGAATAGAACATCATATTTGAATAGTCAGAATCGCGAAACAATCTGAGATATAGTTTTGTGGTATTTGGATCTATTGTTGAGCTGTTATCGATAATTATTATTGGCCATGAGTGATTTGAATAGATTGAGGATACGAGTGCCGCTGCATCAAAGCCGTGTTGAATGGATTGCTCTTCTGGATTTTCGTCTGAATAGAAGCAATAACTCCTGGATCTATGGCTTAATATGTATAGATATAGTGTGTTTTTGCTGGCAAATTGATCGAGAAGGGTCTGGTATATTTCTTGACCTAAAATATAATTGTTGCTAGAAGGGTTTAGGATAGATCCATTTATGGCATGATGGCCATAAAATGAAACGGCATCAAGAAATGAGAAAATTAATTCTCTGTATAATTTGTGTGATGTAGTCGCATCACTGGTACTGAGTATGCCTTCTTGTTTGCGAGCGAATGAGAGAGTTAGTATTTCATTTAGTTGGCAATTCGAGAAGTGGTTGGGATGTTCCAAGATAATCTCGATTGAGCACGGGCCTTCGAAAAATCGTCCTAGACTCATTCCAATTGTGACATGAGGTAGCGAGAAATTGGTGGGATTGTCAAAATTTGTTTGGAAAATGCTCTGGATAGTGTGCGTGTCAGGGAGACCGAGCCCAAGAATATCAGAATTAAAAGTTGGGGTTGGAATGATATTGTTATTGGTATCCTGTATCGGCTCGGCGTAGAAATCTGTTAACTCTTGTATCAAAGTGTTTATTAATTGAGATTCAAAACTTGTTGAAGTTGATATCATCAATTCGCTTTCAGAATTTAGCGTGAAAAAATCCGCGGCTCTTAGGCCTCTATAAATGAAGTATGCGATTCGAATCCCTGGGATTGGCTGTTCAGTTGGCTGGAGAATCAGATTGAGTTTGTCAGTAGAGCCGTCTTGACGCTGGATTAAAACTCTGCCAGATGTTACTGCGTAAGCTATAGCATTGTCACCAGTGGCGACTATAGAAGTACTAATCCTGAAATTGTTTTGTTTTTCGATATCATCCGCGCCGATTGGCCCAAATCGTTGATTTTCATTTTGGGAAAATGCCGAAGGAGTAATAAAGAAACAAGATTTTTTAGTGTTTTCCGATTTGTTTATTAGTGAACTCATAACTGTTCTTGATTTTTATATATCACTCTATCATACCCCAAATCCCCACTATTTGCAGTGGTGCCGGTGCGGATGTCACGGCTGATCCAGAGATGAATTTTTCCTTTGTAATCGCGCGCGTAACAATAACGATCTGTCAGGGTGAGCCCACTGCGCGGGATAAGCTCCTCCTTGAGTACATATCTTGAATTACCTACAATAGGCGTATCGAGGTCCGTCAATTTGTGCCTTAATACCTGTGAACGCGGACGGATCCTGCTTTCAGTTGCCTCCGGCGATTGTCTGCGGGGCAACCAGGCTCTTTGCAGCGCAATACTCCTTCCGGGTATGGTTCCAATGTTTGGATCCGTTTTGACCGGGATAAATGGAATATAGTTTTCCGAAATGGAATCAATCAAATGGTATCGCAATGGATAAGGACTTTCTGATCCAACAGATACCGGTACCAGCTTATCGATGAACTGCTGTAGTTCATCACTCAGCTCCATACCGTTGCGGGAGCCTGATACTGCATCCGCCAGAAGCGACTCAATCGCCCAGACGCGATTGTCCATTTCATCCCGAATAAATTCAATTCTTTCAAGTTCCTCTCCCGATACGGTCATTCGGGATGAACCGCTAACAAAGCAACTATGCAAGCTTTGAATGGCGCTGTTAGCAGGGGTTGACGTAGGTGTGAGCCTGGACGTATGATGAAACATGTTCCAGTCAAAGGCACTTGTATCAAGATCGTTGTCGGTACCCGTAAGCGCATTGCTTAGGTAGGTATACTCTCCAAATACATCCTTTACGAGCACGCCGTCTATGTTTACTAATTCAAGCTCCTTTCTGCGGAAGGGCAATACCATCCAATCATTCGAATAAACTGTTGCGAATTCGGCTATAATCTGCTTAATTGCTTCATTCATTTCAGAACCTGATTTTCCCAGATCAATACTGGCATCTTCCATCTCCCACCAGCGTTTAGAAGGCATTCCCTTAAATCGCGCACTTACGGGTATCACACTAAAGGCTTGCTGGCGCTTGTACATTCCCAAGTCCATTTCCTCGATTGGATTTTGGAGATTGGCGGCCGTAGTTTGCATGTAATCTGCACTGTTCCAATCTGCGATTCCCTGATCGTGCGTATCATTTCCAAGTTGAAGAGCTGATAGCCCCCCATCAGATTCCACCGGATAAGCCATACGGAACGAGAATCCAAGATCTTCGTGATTCCAGTTTTGTGCTTCATCAGCAATGGAAATATGAGGATAGAGTGTGGTAACCATTGACTGAAATTCATTTTTTAGATTATTCCAATCAGAAACTCCTAAAGCTGTAATTAATGATGAGAATCCGGTATCTGGTATTCCACAACCGAAATAGATTGCTTCACCATCAGGAACTCTTCCTTTGTACATGCGGGTAAATTGCATGAGCTTTTTATCAGCATGTTTCTTGGTATCCGCAATGTTGATGTTCCAATTGTTTTCATCTACAGAACTGATCTCCGGGAATCCATAAGTGGAGCATAGGCTGGTAATGATTGAACTGGTAACAGAGGAATAAGTTTTACATAGCTTAAGAAAACAGGTGCCCAAATGCGCGCGTTGTTGAACATTCAATTTCCTTCTGATCTTTTGCACAGATGAAGGAAAATGGAAACCATCAGGTTGAACTGCTGATAACATTTCAGATTTTCCGGCAGCGAAGTGTGAGGGGCTTGTAGCCGAATAGGCCACACGTGCCAGTATGGCTGAACCGCCGTCTTCGGCATCAAACTCACCCATTTGCCATTGCTTACTTAGCATCCATGTAGCATCGTAAGTTTCAGCCCTTAAAGCTCTGTCCAGATTTTCTGTTCTTGGCTCTCCCTCCAAACGGTTCCATGCCAAAAAGGGAACCCTTATATTGGGACTACCAGTGGGGCCACCAAAGCCATCTTCTTCATAAATTGACATAAGATTAGTCTTGATTGTTAATTGTATAATCCATAGAAACACGTGTGCCACTGTAAGGATTTTCTTCCGGATTGTCAGGCACTGAACTAATCGGAAAAAGATCTACCATGTTGGCGGGGAATATTTTTCCAAGATGCTGAATAGGTTTGACAGTTGGAGGAGGCGTATATTGAGGATCCCAGCCTTCATACCTGCTCAAATCGATTTCTGAAGAATCCTGACCTATGTGTTCAGGTTCAAGTGCCCTGTATTTGGCCATATCAATGGCTTGCAGCACAGAATGCGTTAAGTCATTCAAATTCCACTTCCATGTGGCATTTTCCATTACAGGTACCGCTACCATGACACATTGTGGAGCTTCCACACCGGGCTGATTCAAATGCATCGCAATACCACCGGTTATCTCTTTTTCCGGAATGCTTTCCTGCCATTCATCCAGCTTAAATCCTCGGTTGATTTGTGTATTTGACAGAGACTCCACTGAAGATATCATGACGCTGAGTTTGCCAGTTGTTTCAGGAATTTCTTCGAAAGGAAGTCCAAGCCATGGTTCATTTAGAACATAAGGCAATTGAACAGGAGCCCATCGAATAGGAACAAGACTATCAGGTGATATGTCAACTGTCATGTCTTGCCATATCGATATATCTAAAGATGCATGAACCGTTTTTCGGATCTGTGCATTGGCATGCAACCAGCTTTCTACTGCCATTGAATTGCCGGTTGGGATCAGTTGGCTGTCGGGGTGCAGCGAGTCAAATACTTCAGCCGGAAGACTGGTGATATCCGGATTGCAAACCACCGGGCCACCAAAAATTGTCCTGAGAATTTGTTGACCTTTTTTGAGCAATTCTTCCGGAGTTAGTCCAGCATTAAATGTTGTAAGCAGAGAATTCGTTTCCGATTTTCGGTCATTTACAAGCACCAGTGACAATTCCAGAAGAGCCCCGACTTCACTCTGAAAATCGCTATCCACTGGATCAAATTTCCTGGATGTTGAGGGAAGAATTCCGTGTAGGCCAAAACGGAACGCTTTTTCCAGAAGTGTCAGTCCGACCAGACATTGGGCTTCCGTTTGAACGGGGACTGCTGCAGAAAGGGATAATGCCAGATTGGACAGGGCATTTTTTGCAGCGGTAATTCTGGTAAAGTATCCCGAGGCATTGAGGAATGCTGAGTCCGTTTCACCAGGGACAGGAACAAAATCAAGCGCCGTCATCGGTTTTGATTGTTCGATGAGATATTTTAACTGACTCAAAACTGGCAACAAATTATCCAGACTGAAAAGTCCATCAGCAACAGAAACATCAATCGCATGCTCGACTTCTACATCAATAGCATTAAAATTGGTTTTTCGGAAAGAATAGATGATCCGTTTATTTAACTCGCCGGTAAGTAGTGTGAGATTGGATTTGGTCAATGCCAAAAGGTCGATAGGTTCTATTTGCAGATCGGCCAATGATAGAGTTGAAGTAAGAACCGTATTGGAGGTTGAAGTTGAATCTTTGTACTTGATTTGAAACTGGACAAATTGAGGTGATGGAAGGATGGAAATCAGCCATGCATTAAAACCTGAGTCCAGATCTTTACGCGGTGAAGTGACTGTTGACCAAGTATTGATCATGGTAGGATCGTAATTAACGACGAGGCGATTTGTGTAATAATTGGCCTTGAGTGGAGATAGAATTACTTCCGGATCTGCAACTGCTTTGGCACCAGACATCATATCAGCAAAGGCAGCTGCTCTTGATGTATTTCCAACACTTATCTGATATACGCTTTCTGCCACTACCAGATCCCCCAATGCATCAAGTGTTTGTGCCATTTGATCAATGTGCCAGGCAAGCACTCTGCGTTCCGGATTGTTATCGGGCATGGCAGTTCCCCAAGTCAGACCATCCATGCCTTGTGCACCAGACAAATGATTCAACATATATTCATAGAGTGACACATTGGGTGTGAGATATTGTCCGAATAGGTTTTTTACAGCATCCAGTATAGACAGACCGTCCAGTACTTCACCCGCCTGAGCATCTGATTGCACTTGTTGGCCCGAGGCGTCACGAAGGGGAAATAGCTTGCGGAGTCGATGGATGTATTTATCCATTTCGATACTATCTCCGTCCAGTGAATCGCTGATGTAATAGCTCTCGTGCAGTCCATTTTCAAATTGTTGGCCCAATACAGCACCCAGTTGATTGCCGGCCTGAATTCCCCGAAGAACAAATAGGGCTTTTCTGATTCTTTCAGAGGTAAGGTTTATGGCCGATCTGTTATACACCTGCGAATCGCCGGATAGATTGTTGAGGGCATATCCGCTAAATAAAACTGCAGCTGTTACGGCGTGTGAAAGGGAA
>JBJXFC010000230.1:0-9197 GCA_046153915.1 Flavobacteriales bacterium | reverse complement strand
CTGCATCAGTGAAGGATATATCGAACTTCAAACTCCGTAAGGGCGTTCCTATTGGTGCTAAAGTTACCCTTCGCGGTGATAGCATGTACGAATTCCTGGATCGTTTGATCTCTGTTTCTCTTCCACGTACCCGTGACTTCCGCGGTGTGAAAGCGAGCGGATTCGATGGACACGGTAATTTCACTTTCGGTGTGAAAGAACAAATTATCTTCCCTGAGATTGACCTGGATAAGATCAAACAGATCAATGGAATGGACATCACTGTTGTAACTACTGCTAAAACAAATGAAGAAGCCAAAGCACTTCTCGAAGAATTCGGATTTCCCTTCACAAAATAAAGTAAAGGCGCAATGCATTGCGCCTCCCCAATAAAGCAATGGCAAAAGAATCAATGAAAGCTCGTGAGCGCAAGAGAATCGCCCTCGTTGAGCAATATGCTAAAAAGCGTGCAGAATTGAAAAAAGCAGGTGACTGGGATGCTTTGCAAAAGCTTCCTCGCAACAGCAGCAAAGTGCGCGTTCGCAATCGCTGCCAGTTGACAGGTCGTCCACGTGGATACATGCGTCAATTCGGCCTATGCCGCAACCAGTTCCGCGAACTGGCATTGGACGGCCGCATCCCAGGTGTGAAGAAAGCATCCTGGTAATCCGTAAAGACGTCATGCTTGACGTCTCAGATTTAGAAACTTTGCAGCGAATGGCAACCCCACACTACTGCAAGCCCAATACAAACAGATGAGGCACCTGATAATGTGACTCAAAAAACAAAACAGAACATGTTTACTGACCCAATAGCAGATTATTTAACCCGCATCAGAAACGCGCAGACTGCCCGTCACAAGGTTGTAGAAATTCCTGCAAGCAATCTGAAGAAGGAAATTACCAGAATCCTGCACGAGAAAGGATACATCCTCAACTACAAATTTGATGATGGCAAACCTGGTACAATTAAAATTGCCCTGAAATACAATCCGAAGACTAAAACTCCGGCTATTCAGGAAATCCAACGCGTGAGTTCTCCGGGACACCGCAAATATGCTCACACAGAAGATCTTCCACGTATCCTCAATGGATTGGGTATCGCGGTTGTATCGACCTCCAAAGGCGTGATGAGCGATAAGGAAGCCCGCACACAGGGTATCGGTGGTGAAGTTTTGTGTTACGTTTATTAAGAATCAGTAAAATCGTTTAAAGCGATGTCAAGAATAGGTAAAGCACCCATAGAAATAGCCAAAGGCGTGGAGATATCCATGGCCAATGGGCTGGTGAAAGTAAAAGGCCCAAAAGGCGAACTTTCTCAGGAAATCGACTCTTCGATCAGTGTTGAAATTGCCGATGGCAAAATCACTCTGTCAAGAAGCAGTGATCTCAAAGACATTCGTGCAAAGCATGGATTGTACAGATCTCTCATCAATAATATGGTGGTAGGTGTGAGCACCGGCTGGAAACGCGAAATGGAAATGATCGGGGTAGGTTATCGTTGCAAAGCCGCAGGCCAGCAATTGGAACTCACCCTCGGATTTAGCCACCCAATCGTTTTCGAACTTCCAAGTGAAATCAAATTGGAAGCCAGAGCCGAGAAGGGAGAGAATCCTAAAATTACACTTGAAAGTTACGACAAGCAGTTGCTTGGACAGGTGGCAGCAAAGATCCGCAGCCTCCGCGCACCAGAGCCTTATAAAGGAAAAGGTGTTCGTTATGTAGGTGAATATGTACGCAAGAAAGCTGGTAAATCAGCAGCTAAATAATAAAGAGTATTAATACAATGGCATTTAGCAAAGAAGCTCGCAGAGCTAAGATACGCACACGAATCAGGGCTAGTGTGAAAGGAACAAACCAAAGACCACGTCTTTCTGTGTTCCGCAGCAACAAACAGATTTACGCCCAGCTTATTGACGACCTCAACGGAGTGACGATTGCCTCTGCATCATCCATCGTGATGAAAGATGCGCAAGATGTTGCGAAACTGGATCAGGCTAAGTTGGTGGGTAAAACCATCGCTGAGCGCGCTCAGGCTGCCGGAATCAATGAAGTGGTTTTCGACCGCGGAGGTTACCTTTATCATGGACGTGTTAAATCATTGGCCGAAGCAGCCCGCGAGGCAGGCCTTAAATTTTAAAGAAAGAAATGGCAGACGTTAAACCGGTTCGCTCTAGCGAAACAGAATTGAAAGACCGCCTGGTTGCGGTTAATAGGGTGACGAAAGTTACCAAAGGTGGTCGTACCTTCGGATTTGCAGCCATTGTTGTGGTGGGCAATGAGAACGGTGTGGTTGGACATGGGTTGGGTAAATCCAAAGAAGTTTCTGAAGCTGTTACCAAAGCAGTTGAAGACGCTAAAAAGAACCTTGTTCAGGTCCCTGTTCTGAAAGGAACTATTCCTCACGAATCAAATGGTAAATTTGGCGGTGCCCGCGTGTTTATCAAACCAGCTTCTCATGGTACCGGTGTTATTGCCGGTGGTGCAATGCGCGCTGTGCTTGAATCTGCCGGAGTTACCGACGTGTTAGCAAAATCTAAAGGAAGCTCAAATCCACACAACGTGGTGAAGGCTACTTTGGACGCCCTTACAAAACTTCGTAGCGCTCATGATATCGCAAGAATACGTGGTATCAACATTGAAAAAGTATACAACGGATAATAGCTTAATACC
Organism: Flavobacteriales bacterium; assembly: GCA_046153915.1. GTDB lineage: Bacteria > Bacteroidota > Bacteroidia > Flavobacteriales_D > Sanyastnellaceae > JANNVZ01. Next base: position 6,546 of record JBJXFC010000230.1, on the reverse strand, counting down.
ATGGCAAAAGTCGTAATCACCCAAGTTAAAAGTGCAATTGACCGTCCAAAAAGACAAAAATTGACCATCCAGGCTTTGGGAATTAAAAAATTGAATGTTCCTGTTGAAAAGGACCTTTCACCGAACATCCAGGGGATGATTCGCGCAGTGAACCACCTGCTAAAAGTGGAATATAAATAAAGTAGATATGCCATGCGTGGCGTCTCTAAGAGCAAAAGGCGCTATGTATAGCGTCTCAAAATGATAATATCGTCAAAAAGATAGAATTATGAAACTGAATACAATAAAGCCAGCCGAAGGCAGCACACAGACACGCAAACGCGTTGGTCGTGGTCCTGGTTCAGGTCTGGGTGAAACTTCTGGCCGCGGTCACAAAGGTGCCGGTCAGCGCAGCGGTACAAAACGCAAACTGGGTTTTGAAGGTGGTCAAATGCCACTTCAACGCCGTTTGCCTAAATTCGGGTTCAAGAATATCAACCGTGTTGAATACAAAGGTGTCAACTTGGATCTAATTCAGCAATTGGTTGATAAGCACAACGTATCCGAAATCACTCCGGCATTTCTTCAGGAACATGGAATTTGTTCTAAGAAAGAACTCGTGAAGGTGCTTGGACGTGGTGAACTGAAAGGTAAAGTGAACGTTACCGCAAACGGTTTTTCTGCAACCGCAAAAGCAGCAATTGAAAAAATGGGTGGAACTGCAACTACACTCTAAACAGAATTTATGAAATCATTCTTTAAGAAAATAAAAGACATCTGGTCGCACGAAGAACTGCGGAGGAAGATCCTTTTTACCCTTCTTCTCCTGCTGGTTTATCGTGTCGGTTCTTTCATTGTACTTCCTGGCGTGGATTCATCGCAACTGAATACTGGTCAAACTGGTATTATGGCTACCCTCGGTCTGTTTACCGGTGGTGCCTTCAGTCGTGCGTCTATTTTCGCCTTGGGTGTAATGCCTTATATCTCTGCATCCATTGTTATCCAATTGCTGGGACTTGCCGTTCCAACTATTACCAAGATGCAGCGTGAAGGTGAAAGTGGTAGAAAGAAACTCAATCAATGGACCCGTTTCCTCACAATCGCTATTGGTGTGGTTCAGGCTCCCGGATATATTGCTTCGACACTTCCAAGCGGCTCTTACCCGGATAATACTGGCTGGATGGTTTCAGCCGTGTTGATTTTGATGTGCAGCACATTATTTGTGATGTGGTTGGGCGAAAAAATTACAGATAAGGGTATCGGTAACGGTGTTTCTCTTATTATCATGACAGGTATTATCTCCGATATCCCTCGTGGTATTTGGGCAGAATACAATGATGCCAGCTTCAGTCCTTTCTTCTTCCTCGTTGAAATCGCTGTTTTGGTTATCATTATTGGAGTTACTGTGAGTATTGTGCAGGCTGTTCGCAGAATTCCTGTTCAAATGGCAAAACTCAATGCCGGCGCTTCTCATATGCCGCAGGGTGAAGGGCAGCGTTCTTACATTCCATTGAAAGTGAACTCTGCAGGTGTAATGCCTATCATTTTTGCTCAGGCCATCATGTTTATTCCGATGTACCTGCAAAATAACGAGTCATTCCGGGACAGTTCTTTCCTTCAGAGTCTTACCAATCCTTATGGTTGGGGATATAACGTATTGTTGTTCAGCATGATCGTGCTTTTCACGTTCTTTTATACAGCCATTGTAACAAATCCAAATCAGATTGCTGATGATTTGAAAAGGAATGGTAACTTTGTGCCCGGCGTAAAACCTGGTAAGCCAACTGCCGATTTCATCGACGAGGTGCTCTCCAGAATTACATTGCCAGGTGGTGTTTTTGTAGGAATTATTGCAATTCTCCCTTCATTGGTAATGATGTTCGGACTTGCCAAACAACAGCAATTTGCTCAGTTCTTTGGCGGTACTTCCCTGTTGATTACAGTGGGAGTTATTCTCGACCTGTTGCAACAGATCGAAAGTCACCTGTTGTCTCGTCACTACGATGGTTTGATGAAATCAGGCCGTGTTCGTGGAAGAAGTACAGCGCAGATCAGTACAGGAGGCCTTGCTGGCTGATAGAATGGCGGAGAAGAAACCGATTTATAAAACAGAGGATGAAATAGAACTCATCCGAGAAAGTTCTTTACTTGTTGGAAAAACTTTAGCTGAACTCGCTCAGCATGTCCGCCCGGGGCAAACAACCCTGAAGCTCGACAAAATTGCAGACGAGTTTATTCGCGACCACGGCGGAATACCTGGTTTCCTGGATTACAATGGCTTTCCAAATGCCATTTGTGCCAGTGTAAACAGCGCAGTGGTTCACGGATTGCCGGGAAAGACGCCCCTCCAGGAAGGTGATATTTTGTCACTGGATATTGGGGTGATAAAAAACGGATTCTGGGGTGATTCAGCCTACACTTTTGGAGTAGGTGCGGTTAGCGAAGAAGCGCAAAAGCTCATGGATGTTACCAAACAATGCCTGATGCTAGCCATCGAGCAGGCTGTGGCCGGAAAACGACTCGGTGATATTGGTTATGCTGTTCAGAATTGGGCAGAATCTCACAATTACGGAGTAGTGCGCGATTTGGTTGGACATGGTGTTGGAAAAAATCTCCATGAGGCCCCCGAAGTTCCGAACTACGGAAAAAGAGGGCAGGGAATGGTACTTCATGAAGGTCTGGTGATAGCAATTGAACCAATGATTAACATGGGAACCAGAAGTGTAAAACAGATGAAAGACGGGTGGACCATCCAAACTGCGGATGGTAAACCAAGTGCACACTTCGAGCACACGTTGGTCATCCGAAAAGATAAAGCAGAAGTTTTATCCTCATTTGAAATGATTGAACAGGCTGAAAAGGCCTTATAAAAGATATGGCAAAACAGACGTCTATTGAACTTGACGGCACCATCGTGGAAGCCCTCTCCAACGCAATGTTTCGTGTGGAGCTGGAAAACGGACACGTGATTACTGCCCATATCAGCGGTAAGATGCGGATGCACTACATCCGAATCCTGCCAGGAGACAGAGTAAAGGTGGAGATGTCACCTTACGATTTGACAAAAGGAAGAATTAGTTTTAGATATAAATAGACATTAGACAACAGACAAAAGATGGTAGACAATACAGTCTAAAATCTAGAGTCTAGAGTCTCAAATCTTAAGAAAAATGAAAGTACGTGCATCAATCAAAAAACGCTCAGCCGACTGCAAGATTGTAAGCAGAAAGGGCAAGTTGTATGTGATTAACAAAAAGAACCCAAAGTTCAAACAAAGACAAGGATAAACTCAGTGTGAATTGCTAATCCGGAATTTTTCCGGTGATGTGACTCACTACGAAATATACATTATAAAAATGGCCAGGATAGCAGGTATAGATTTACCAAGAAACAAAAGAGGCGTAATCGGTCTCACCTACATTTTCGGAATTGGCAGAAGCACTTCTGAGACAATCCTCGATACTGCGGGTATTAGTCACGATAAAAAAGTGCAAGACTGGGATGACGATGATTTGAGTAAAATCCGCGGATACATCACGGATCACATCAAAACGGAAGGAGCTCTTCGCTCTGAAGTTCAGATGAGTATCAAACGTCTGATGGATATCGGTTGCTACCGTGGTATCCGCCACCGTCTGGGCTTACCTGTGCGCGGTCAGGGAACCAAAAACAACTCACGTACTCGCAAGGGTAAACGTAAGACTGTTGCGAACAAGAAAAAAGTAACTAAATAAGAATGGGTAGCGCTCTTTGATGAGCTGCAAGTGGCCGGCTGAGTCCGGTCCATACCCGGGACAACCTCAATAACAATGGCAAAAGTAGAAAAGAAAAAAAAGAAGAATGTTGTAGTGGAAGCTGTAGGACAGGCCCACGTGCAATCTACCTTCAACAACATCATCATCAGCCTCACCAACAATATGGGTCAGGTGATCTCCTGGTCATCTGCCGGTAAAATGGGCTTCAGAGGTTCGAAGAAGAATACACCATATGCCGCCCAATTGGCTTCTGAGCAATGTGCAAAAGAAGCATTTGACCTCGGCTTGCGCAAAGTGAAGGTGTATGTGAAAGGTCCGGGAGCTGGTCGTGAATCCGCAATTCGCACTCTTCATACTGCTGGTATAGAAGTGTTGGAAATCGTAGATGTAACTCCACTTCCTCACAACGGATGCCGCCCTCCAAAACAGCGTAGGATCTGATTTTTATACAATAACAGAATTTTTTTAGATAAAAGAAAATGGCCAGATATACAGGACCAAAATCAAAGATTGCCCGCAAATTCAAAGAGCCGATCTTCGGACCAGACAAGAATTTGGATAAACGCCCGTATGGGCCAGGTCAGCACGGACCAAGCAAACGCAGACCAAAGCAATCGCAATATTCAACCCAGCTTGCTGAAAAGCAAAAGGCGAAGTACACGTATGGAATCCTTGAACGTCAGTTTGAGAATCTTTATACAAAGGCTTCTGCTAAACCAGGCGTAACCGGTGAAATCCTACTCGCTCTTTGTGAAGCTCGTCTGGACAATACCTGCTACCGTCTGGGTCTTGCGGCAAGCCGCATGGGCGCTCGTCAGCTCGTGAGCCACAGCCACGTTACAGTGAATGGTAAGGTAGTAAACATCCCTAGCTACTCACTTCGCCCTGGTGATAAAGTAGCCGTTCGCGAAAAATCAAAGTCACTTCCAACAATTACTCTTGCACTCGCCGGACGTAAGAAATTTGACTGGCTCGATTGGAATGATGCCGATAAACAAGGTGTATTCCTCGCTTACCCTGAGCGCGTTCAGATTCCTGAAAATATCAAGGAACAACTGATCGTCGAATTGTACTCGAAGTAATTTTTTTTAATTAACCTTATTCGCCTTAAGCGAAAAAAAAGAATAAATAAACTCAATGGCAATATTAGATTTCGTAAAACCGGATAAAGTTGTAATGCTTGAAAGCAACGACTTCGCAGGGTCATTTGAATTTCGCCCACTGGAGCCTGGCTTTGGAATCACCATTGGCAACGCTCTCCGCAGAATTCTTCTTTCTTCCCTGGAGGGGTATGCTATTACTTCTATCAAACTGGAAGGTGTTGATCATGAGTTCAGCACAATCAAAGGTGTAGTAGAAGACGTAACTGAAATCATTCTGAACCTGAAACAAGTGCGTTTCAAGCGTCAGATTGAAAACACCGACTACGAAAAAGTAAATATCAATATCAGCGGTCAGGAGCAATTCAAAGCCGGTGATATCAGCAATTTCACAACAGCATTCCAGGTTCTTAACCCAGACCTCGTGATCTGCAACATGGAGTCTAAAGTGAAGTTGAATATGACCATTACCATTGGTAAAGGTCGTGGTTACCGCCCTGCCGAAGAAAATAAAACGAACAGCGCTCCTGTTGGAACAATCGCTATCGATTCTATTTTCACACCTATCCGCAATGTGAAGTTCAGCGTTGAAAATTTCCGCGTAGAACAAAAAACTGACTACGAAAAACTCGTATTCGAAATTCAGGGTGACGGAAGCGTTACTCCTAAAAATGCACTTCAGGAAGCAGCTAAAATCCTGATTCACCATTTCATGTTGTTCAGTGATGAGCGTATTACACTCGAAACTGAAACCAAGAAAGACACAGAGGAATTTGATGAAAGCTCATTGCACATGCGTCAGCTTCTCAAAACCAAACTGGTGGACATGGATCTTTCAGTTCGCGCATTGAATTGCTTGAAAGCTGCAGATATCGAAACATTGGGCGACCTTGTTTCCTTCAACAAAAACGACCTTTTGAAATTCCGCAACTTCGGTAAAAAATCCCTCACTGAGCTCGAAGAACTCGTTGAAGGTAAAGGACTGCAGTTCGGTATGAATACTTCAAAATACAAATTGGACAGAGATTAATAATTGAACATGGTGAACCGAAAGGTTGGACATCAAACACCATAATTCAGTTTTATAGTTTAACAAAATGAGACACGGAAAGACATTAAATCACCTCGGTAGAAAATCAGAACACCGCCAGGCGTTGATGATGAACATGGCCAATTCTTTGATCGCTCACAAGCGTATCAATACTACCCTGGCTAAAGCAAAAGCACTGCGCAGATTCGTAGAGCCTTTGATCACCAAAAGCAAAGCAGATACGACTCACAACCGTCGTACTGTATTCAGCTACCTGAAAAACAAAGAAGCAGTTACAGAACTTTTCCGTGAAGTAGCTCCAAAAGTGGCAGATCGTCCGGGTGGATATTTGCGCATCATTCGCACAGGCTACCGTCAGGGTGACAATGCGGAAATGTGTATGATCGAACTCGTGGATTTCAACACATTATACGGTGCTGCAGCTGAAGCCAAGACTGCTACCAAGAAGCGCACTCGTCGCGGCGGTGCTACTGCCAAGGCCAAAGTTGAAGGTGCTGAAGGAAAAGATGCTCCTGCTTCTGATGCACCAGCTGCTGAAAAGAAGCCACGTGCTCCGCGCAAAAAGAAAACTGACGAAGGTTCTGCTGAGTAATCAGAATTTAATCAAGAATACTAAGAAGAGGGCTGCATTTTGCAGCCTTTTTCTATTTTCGGCGTATGA
>JBJXFC010000225.1:0-7385 GCA_046153915.1 Flavobacteriales bacterium | reverse complement strand
CAGAAGAAACAGGGGTCAAAATCTCTGCTTAGGCCTGAAAACCTTTGGCGCACAATGATTCCCCCTGTTTCTTGTGGAAGTGAATTAGCTCGCGAATTAAATAAAATGCAAACTAAAGGGCGCGGAGACGCAGAAACTTGTGTGATGAGGTTGAGGTTTGAGACGCAGTTCGCTTCGCGAAGTTTCTTAAAACAAAACCTCTCGAAGACGAAAAGCATATCAGCACATTAGACACATTAGCATATTAGCACATTATGTGAAGCCTAATGATTCCAGAATGTTCGATCGTTCCTCTGGTTTCAATTCGAAGTCAACCTGCCCAAATCATCCCATCATCCCATTATCTAATTATCCCATTAAAGATATCTCTCTCTCATTACCCCCACATGATGTATCTCATGCCCCAACGTTGCCCATCCAAGCGCGCGCGCACTCATCGTTACTTTGTTGGCAATACCCGGATTGTCGAGGGTGAATGATGGCAGATTGCTGAACAACGCAACCGTTCCAGTGCGCACCACGATGTATTCTTCCATAATACTTTTACCAGAACGTGATCCTGCGTCACAGTTGGCTGCATAAATATTCTCATCATATCCCGGTAATTCAGTTTGGTCACCACGTGAGAATGTAAGTGCCCGGTATCCAAAAACACGTTCGGTATCGAGAAGATGAATCACCACTTCGGCGATGGTCCATTTGCCCGTAGCATAGCTATGTTTCCATTGTTCATCGGTAAGTGAAGAGAGAAGAGCCAAGGTTTCGCTGGTCTGGCGCTTAAATCCTTCGATGAGGTTTTCGTCGTTTGATTTGGCGATGTATTTATCTATCCAGCCATAGCTGCCTGTTGGTTTTACGATCATATTTTTTTTTGGCGAATTTACTTGCAGATTCAAAAATTTCGTCTACATTTCGTCCACGTTAAGCCCCCAACGGAATTTGAGTTTCAAGTTGCAGTGCTCAGAGAGTTTGCAGATCAGGTTCCAGGTTTAGATTCGGTGATAACGACGTGCGGTAAACTCCAATGTTCCGCTACTTCCTACCCGATTCCGTTTCGCGAAACTGACGCCCTACACGTTCTATTAATTAACCCGTTCTGTTGTTTCCATTCGTGAAAAACGGACTTCGGAAATGACGAACCTTAACACCTTAACGTCATGCAAGTATTTGATGAAAATCACATCCGCAACATTGTGTTGGTGGGTGGGGCGAAAAGCGGCAAGACGACCCTTGCCGAAACCATGTTATTTGAATCGAAAGTCATCTCGCGCCGAGGTTCGGTCGAAGCGAAGAACACCGTGAGCGACTTTCACGAGATTGAACACGAACGCGGAATTTCCGTCTACGCCACTCCCATGCATACGGAATGGCGCAACTACAAAATCAACATCATCGACACTCCCGGACTCGACGATTTTATAGGCGAAATTGTAGCACCTCTGCGTGTAGCGGACACTGCAGTATTGCTCATCAATGCACAACATGGCGTGGAAGTGGGAACCGAACTGGTATGGCAACATGTGGACCGATACCGCAAGCCTGTGATCTTTGTGATCAATCAGCTCGATCATGCGATGGCCGATTTTGATTCTTCCTGGACAAGCATCACCGATCACTTTGGAAAGAATGCTGTCCTCATGCAATACCCCGTCAATGCAGGCGAAGGATTTAATACTGTAATCGACCTGCTCAAAATGGTGATGTATAAATTTCCGGCAGAAGGCGGCAAACCCGAAAAACTGCCGATCCCTGAAAACGAATTGCAGCGCGCCAACGAACTGCACAATATACTGGTAGAAAAAGCCGCCGAAAATGATGAAGCCCTGATGGAATTGTTCTTTGAAAAAGGCAATCTCGATGAAGACGAATTGCGCAAAGGACTCCACATCGGCATGCTCAACCACGAAGTATTTCCGGTGTTCTGTGTTTCTGCGCTGAAGAACATGGGCAGTGGCCGTCTGATGGGATTTATTGACAATGTTGCCCCTGCAGCACACGAGCTCAATCCCGAAATTGGCGACGATGGCACCGAAGTGAAATACAACGAAAAAGATCCCACCGTGCTTTTTGTTTTCAGAACAGAACACGAAGCCAATCTCGGCAAACTGACTTATTTCAAAGTGCTCAGTGGTGAACTCAAAAAAGGAACACAACTCAAAAACAGCGATACACATACCTTAGAAACCATCAATCAACTCTATGTGATGGACGGACACCAACGCAATCCTGTAGATGTATTAAAAGCGGGAGATATTGGTGCAACGTTAAAATTAAAAAATACGGAAACCAATCACACCCTGCATGCCCTGCCTACCGACCTAAAAATACAACCCATCGAATTTCCATCCGCGCGCCTTACTGTAGCTATTGTCGCCAACAACAAAAAAGACGACGAACGCTTGGGCGAAGTATTGCGCAAAATCCACGAACAGGATCCCACAGTACAATACGAACAAAGCCAGGAGCTCAAACAACTGCTACTCCATTGTCAGGGCGAATTGCACCTCGCCACTACCAAGTGGACATTGGAGAAAGTCTACAACATGGATGTAAGTTTCGACAAACCCAAAATTCCGTACCGGGAAACCATTCAGCGTTCGGCCAATTCCACCTATCGCCACAAAAAACAAAGTGGAGGTTCTGGACAATTTGGCGAAGTGCATATTAAAATAGAACCATGGTATGAGGGCATGGACGAACCCACAGGATTTAATATCCGCGGCAAAGAAGAACACGACCTCAAGTGGGGTGGCAAATTGGTCTTTTACAATTGTATTGTAGGTGGTGCCATTGACACACGTTTTATTCCATCAGTATTAAAAGGCATTATGCACAAGATGGAAGTAGGTCCGCTCACGGGCAGTTATGTGCGCGATATCCGTGTGATGCTTTACGACGGCAAGATGCACGATGTAGACAGCAACGACATCAGTTTCCAGATAGCGGCGCAGATGGCCTTCAAAGAAGCCTTTCACAATGCACAACCCAAATTGCTGGAGCCCATTCACGAGCTGGTTGTAAACGCCCCCGACGACGTAACCGGCGAAGTAATCAAAGACCTGCAAAGTCGCCGCGGCATTATCCTCGGTATGGACAGCACAGGCCAGTACACCAAAATCACCGCGCGTGTGCCGGCAGCAAGTTTGTACAAATACACAACCTCCCTCCGATCCATCACCCAGGGCAAGGCTTCGTTTACCTCCAGGTTTGCGGAGTATGCGGCGGTGCCACCGGCTATGCAGGAGGAGATTATACAGAGTCATAAACAAGTGGCGGAAACTGAACACGCCTGATCTTAACTAAACTTGATGAAAGCACCCCGGAAAGGAATTTTCGGGGTGTTTTTTCTGGGGGCGATAAATTGGTCGTTAGCAATAAATATCGGGAATTAAACGACTTCTATTGACACTATTCATCAATGGCCTGACTCGATATTCAATCGTTTTCCTATTCCGAAACTCATTTAAAAAGACGGCCCCGAACACATATCCCAGTGCAATCGACGTTTTCCGACTAGCAAAGACACTATGTCAAACCTTGACCCTTAAGTAAATAATTCTCATCTAAATCTCAAATAGTGCGGAATTACTCTTTAACTTTGACTTACATTAACCAAAACTACTATTCTAATGATCCACAAAAAGTATCTTTACGGGACTCTTCTTACGATGCTTGTTATTGGTTATTCAACAGGAAAAGTTATTGCTCAGGATAAAGAAGATCTTTACCAGAATGAATTGCATTTTGGACTTACGTTCTCCCCGTACACATCGTTAAAAATTTCAGAATTCAAAAAAACAATCATAAGGGATGAGTATTATGCGGATAGCACATACCAAACCAGTGAGAACAGAAGAAATTATATGATGTTCGGTTTATTTGCAATCGGAAGCCCGGATTTTTCTGAGCACATTCTCTCTTTTCAACTCGGACTCGAATATTATTTCCCAACAAACTCGTCGATGGGTAAGTCAAAAAAAACAAATTTTCACTACCAGGACTATTATCATTATTCCAATGGAGACGACAGCCTAACGTATGACATACAATTGAACTATCACTTTCTTTCCATTCCAATTGCAGCTGGACTTCAAGGAAGATTTGGGGCGTTTTTCATTGGTGCCAAATTTGGCGTTCGACCGATGTTCAATATTACCCCAAACAGGATAAACTATACCTCAAGTCAAGAAACGAACGATCTTCAAATTGAAGCCAATCTGAAGGAAACTCTGGTTGGACGAAATTTGATCATGCCCTGGACAGGTGCAACTTTCATTTATGATTTTGGAGCCGGAAAGCCAACCGCAGGTCTTGATATTGTCTGGAATTTCAATTCAACAGATGCCGTTGAGACGTTGGCTAACGGATACAACTTTATTGACAACAACAATAGAGCTAATTCCATCGGTGCAAATTTTTTCTTCACGTTTCCAATAACAGGAAATTAATGAGGACGATATTCACATTAATTGCAATCTTGCATTTGCTACTCGCTCATGCCCAGTCACCCGGCGGAGTTAATGGGAGATTCCTATGGCTTAAAACGTCAGGTGATTCTTTGCAATTTGTAAATGAAAATTATTTCAACGCCTCTTTTCAGCCGGAAGAAAATCAACTCATTACCATAAACTATCAGGGAAATAAGAACCTAAAGTCTCTGTCTGGTATCAACATTTACGAAGGTCAATTCAATCACATGACTGCATTTGCTATTCATTCCAAATCATTTCAAGAGCGCCCTGTTTGGTCGATAAATAAGGGCGATAGTGCCTTATGCGTAATGTCTACGAAAAGATTGGCAAGATTAACTGACATTAAATACTTCAACCACTCATCCGTTAGTGAAGCCCCATTTATCCTTTCCTCCTATTTCCATGAAACAGATGGATTTCAAAATGATGATTACACCATTCAATTGGGGAATTATGACGCCATTCCCAACCTGCCTCTTTCCTCTGGAGAGTTAGTTATACCAGAAATTATTTTATTTGACAGAGTATTGGCACCAAAAGAAATTGCAAAGGTTGAAACTTACCTTGCCTTGAAATATGGTCTTACAAGGAATAGCAATTACATAGGAACAACCGATGAAATTCTCTGGAATAATTTTGTCGATCACAATTACAGCCATAATATTTTTGGAATTGGATCTGATGATATCGAGAATTTGCATCTTTATAAAAGTTCATCCATTAACGAACCCGGTTTCCTGAGTTTATCCATTGATAGTGCTGCACAAATTCCTACTGGTAATTTTCTTATTGCTGGTGATAATGGGAAATTGAAGAAATGGGGCGAGAAGACAAACTGGCAACCTCAGATGTTGGAAAGAAACTGGAAATGGAGAAGCAACGGCCATTTCAACGAACCAATCAGAATCACGTTATCGTACAACCTCATTCAGGGCGAACCGATCATTAAAGATTCATTTTGGCTTCTCGTTGACCAATCAGGAAGTGGTCAGTTCAATATAAATGAAACGGAATATTACAAAGGCGAAATGGAGGGACAGCATGTTCTTTTTAATGTCCCCGCTGATGATGACACGTCGGGCTCAGATATGTTCGCACTAGCTGCAGCAGGTGAAATAATTCAGAAAATTGCTGTCAAAAATCCTACCTGCGATTCAATTTATTCCGGTGAAATTTCAATTGGAGTCGAAGGTGGCTCTCCTCCCTATCAATTTAATGTTAGATTTGTTGAAGGTACTTTCTCCAGAAAATGGATGACAGATGACAATGAAATGAGAAGCTTTTCATCACTAACTGCTGGCGAATATGTCATTTCTATACAAGATCACAATGGAAATTCTATTGTCGAATCAGTTTATTTAGAAGCTTCTGACTCGCCCAAGTGTTTACTCGACGAAAACTATGAACTACTTGCTCAGGAAAAATTGATCCTGGACGCCTCCATCGAGGATTGTACCTGTACTTATTTGTGGGAGTGTAATGGGTTTATTGTATCACACTCTTCTTCAATTGAAATAATTGAAACTGGCGAATACATCCTTTCCATTGAACGAGATGGATGCAGATCTCGCAAGAAAATAATGGTCACAACTCAATCTGCCTCTTCTATAATCATGAGTGCATTACCTAACCCTTCTATTTCCGGATATACCAATATCAGAATAGCTGCTTCATCTACAGATCCAATAGAAATTCATTGTTATGATTCTGGCGGAAGACATCTCTCAAGTAAAACTCTATCTGGTAAATTTTTATATAGTTATCTCCAATTTTTTGAGACTTCAGGACTTTATGTGCTAAAGGCTTTTCAAAACGGAACTGAAGCTTCAATTAAAATTGAAATCCAATAAACGGCGTTCACATGATAAGGATAGTACCATTTATCACGGCAATTGGAATTGCATCAGGTGTTCTGCTACATAATTCTGAAAGTAAAAAAATTACCGTACAAGAAAAAAACAAGTCCAAACAAGAAGTTATTTCAGCGTCCAAAAACCTTATTTCTGAGTCAAAAGCACAAATATTAAAAGCCGAAGAGTTTACAGCAACTCATGCCGATATAAAACGCGGTATTATTGGTGCAGATCCAACTACAGGACTGGATGAGTTTGGTGACAATGTATTTAACGTAGAATTGGAATATGAGCCTTCCGGAGATGATATTGTTTTTTTGGAATATGAGTCTCGTGGAATCAGCAATTTTGAATCTCTTGTAAGAAGTATCAATGGCGAATCGTCTTTGGGTGGCATTGTATCCGAAGATATATCTGGCATTTCCAAAACCATGAGAGAACGAGTGAATCCCTTAGAACTTAACAAAGGGATAAATTCAATTATATTCAATCTGCCATCGGAATCACAGAGACAGGTGATGATTGAAAATGTGAGATTAGTATGCGACAATCGAGGCAGTCAACAGGAAAATAGCGAAACCATATTTTTCACGAATGACCTTAAGGGAATTCTAAATGAAAACCATTTACTTATTCGAGGATTTGCAAATACAAATGAATTGATCGATAGTATTCGATGTAGTGATGAAGTTTTTTTGGTTGGTGATTATTCTTTTGAAAACCTGGTAGAACTCAGTCAGGACGAAATTTCTTCAGGCGAGGTTGATGTGGAAGTCTTTGCACAAAATGGACAAACATTTCGGTCTGTTTACCATTTCAATTCAGATATTCAATTCATAGAAATAGTAAAGGAGGAAGAATCAAATTACGCATCTTCAATTTATTCACCGGGATCAAATCAAACCATTGCGATTGAAGGCGCCTCTATTGAACTTTCTGAAACAGCATTGACAAGCAAAAAAATTGTGCGCGTAAGGTCGCTCCACACCAATGATATGCCAACCCTGCCGACAGATATAGTCAATGTAAGTTTAAATGGAACAGCTTATAGGTTTTTACC
>JBJXFC010000204.1:0-3384 GCA_046153915.1 Flavobacteriales bacterium | reverse complement strand
TCATCAAACACAATCTGAAACTGAGCATCTGGCGTAATCTCCATATTAAAATTAAGCTTGATGCCCGACAAGTCATTTTGTGGCAGTCTCTCAGGATTTTCATCATCTATAAAATGAACGAAGTTCTCGAAAATCTGCTCTTGCGTACTGCCAATTGGCAATGACAATATTGTGCCTTTCTCGCTTTTGAGGTTGCAATCAAATTCCAACTGATCCTGATACCCATAAATATTGACAACTCCCGTTGTGTATGCTTTTCCAAAATAAAGCGGATTCAATAATTCTGTTGTATTCATGGCCAGCATCGGTGTAGCCATATCAATAACCAGGTCGAAGTTCCAATCAGCAAAGTTGCGATGCATGATTTGTCCGGTTAATCTTCCCGGATTTTTTTCCTGATCGCTGATAGGTAAATAGTCGAACGTAAACATATCCGGATAGATGCCAATTTGTTTTTCGAGATGGTATCTAACGTTGAGGTAACTGATAAAAATGGAGGCATCTCGCAGAAAAGCCTCGCCTTCCATTTGGGGAGATTCCAATTGACCTGTTATGGCAATGGTGCCACTGGTAAATCCGCGGATATCGATCACACCGGGAGAAAGGAATTCGTTGATAAACGCAAGATCAAGATCATTCACGGTTGCAATCAGATCCAGCGGACTTTCCTTGTTGTCCGGGTTGTAATATCCGCTGAATTTAAGAGGTGTCAGTTTCACGACCTGAGAATTGGCTTCAAGGTCTTTTTCAAGGGTGCCGTCGACACGCAAACTTCGCTTGAGGTTATCCCAATCGGTTTCAACACAGAGATAACCAACGTAATAGTCGTTGAGCATAAAATCTCTCAGTGTAATGTCATTGGAAAAAATTACATTGTTGTAAAGATCGCGAACGGATGCCACACCACCCATAATGCCATAGAATTTTGTCGTGCTTCCGGTAAACGCGTTGATTGTGCCGATATCAAATTCATGGACTTCAAAATTGAGCGGTATACGCGGGTCTTCTGACACACCACCCTCTGCCCGAATCCATTGATCGCCATTGGATAATTCCAAATTTCTGACAACCACCTCTTTCTTATTCATCGAAAGAAAGGTTCCGTTTTTTATTGTCCAGGTTTCGTTCTTAGCACTTACACTGCACATGTCGTAAAAAAGAAAATCATATGCATCAAATGCATTCACGGTCAATTTGCCATCAATATTCCCTTTGTGTGAGGTGAGCGAATCACCCCAAACGAGACTGGTATAAACAGTATCTACTTTTGTTTCCAAATTCAGCGATACGCGCTCAAAAAAGACGTCCTTCGATTTGGTCTCAAATTTCTGCAGACCAACAAACAAATAAATGGTAGGATCATTCTCAAATCTATCTGCCTTTACAATCGTTTCTTTGAATTCATTACCATCGTAAGTAACAGACCCGGAATTGATAAATAGATCAAACGTATTGTTCAATTCATTCACCGATAATTCCAATTTGGTGTAAGGTGCGATAACCAACTCCGGAATAAAAACTTCGGTTATCTGTGATATATCATAGACCTTCATTTCGAGTTTGAAATTCTGGGTGGTGTGCTCTCTGACAGGAGGATCAAGACTGGGAACAAGCTGCGAAACGATATTGGTCAAACTGGAAGCAAGTTCATTGGCATCAAAATCGCCCTGTATGTCGATATCGGCAAGATCGTTAGAACGCATTCGAATACTTGGTTCTCCTTTTCTCTCTGAAGTTAAAACCAAATTACCGATGTGATAATCGGCACTGGAGGCACAATAGGTCACTTCCTCAAGAATAATTTCACCTACAAATTTTTCGAATTCAAATCCTTCGCTAGTGACCTGCACTTTGCCGCTGATGGAACTGTAGTCGTACTGCGGAAGAATGCCCAAAGCTTTTAAATTGAGGTGGTCGACATAGGCTGTGAAATTGAGCAACGGATCGGCTGGTCGAAAATCCACGGTGCCATTGAAATCAACACTCACATTGGGATCTTCAATTGAAAAATCTCCTTTGAATTGCCGTAAAGCAAAACGACCATCTTTTACTTTGATGTTCGTATAGTCGTATCCATTCAGATGTATGCTGTAAATATCTCCTTTGAATCCTGCATTCATTTTTTTGAGTTCCAGACTGCTTCCATCCACGAATACACGGCAACTCATAGCACCCAGATCAGAAGAATTGTAAAACTTGCCCAGATCAAAACGATTGGTGGCAAGGTCGCCACGGTATATATAATCCTGCAACTTCTCATCAAAACGAAGGGCGATATCCGTTTCCACATCTCCAATGGCCGTTTCAATTTTCCCAATAGATGCAAAGTCGTTTATAAATCCGGTAAAATTGCCAGAGTACGTCATTTGGCCAAGAGAAGCAAAATTGTCTGGAGTTTTGAGATAATGCAGACTATCAAATGGAGGAATCTGCAAGCGATCGAGTTCGGTCTTATTCGTTGTTAGCTCGTCAATATCCATGATGATGAAAGTCTGATCGATTTCCGGCAATCCGTCCATCGAAAAACTTCCCGCAAAGCGCGTATTTTCATCGAGTTGTATTTTCACTTCTTTGCCTTTTAGCGAATTTATTTTTCCTTTGAATTTTCCGCTCAGCAATACTTCCTTGTCCCAACCAACGAGGTCATCGCTGAAATACGCCAGATCGTCCATGTAAAGGCGCGTATCTCGAAGATGATGATTCATCTTTACCCTTTCTTCGAAAAAATCAAAATCGTCGATGCTTTCAAACTGAAAAGCAAGATCACCCTGAATAAGCGAATTGTTGGTTTCAATGATTGATTGATTCATCCGGATATGACCTGGCGTCATGGTAAAATCGGAAGTGAGATTCTTCAAATCAAACCCACTCTTTTCAACGAGAGATAAAGACTGGATTCCTGCATGGATACTATCGCCTACAACAGCAAATGCATCTAGTTCTACATTGAGACCATTGGCTTGAATGTGATTCCAATCAATGCCAAATCGGGTGCGAATCGCCTTGTTCTCATTGGTATAATTTAGTCTTCCATCCACAATTTTAAGATTGCTCAAATTGAGTAGCGTTGGACTTGTGTCGCCGGGTGTACTCAGATTGTCGACATAACGCATGATGAAGGCATAATTGAGCGCGGTATCGCCCTGATGCTTTATGATGTTGAAATACGGATCTTCCAACGTGGCATTGATGACATAGATCTCGCCTGAAATTTTATCAAAATGATAGTCTCTTACAAAAAGATTTGGTACAAAAAGCAGCGTGTCTTGCTTTTGGTCTTCGATATACAAGGCACGGATTTCCAGTCTGGCCCAGAGATCCACATAAACGCCGCCAATTTCCACTTTGGCACCTAATTGATCGCTAAGATAACCCGCCACACGA
>JBJXFC010000191.1:0-6703 GCA_046153915.1 Flavobacteriales bacterium | reverse complement strand
CTCCGACAAGAACAATACGTCTTGATCTTTTTTCTTTACCTCACCAATTAACCACTCCCAAAAGGCGAGAGGTTTTGTGTGCGGATTGTCAACACGAAAAACGCGTATCCCTTGATCTACCCAATACAGCGCGATATCTAACAATTCCTTCCACAGATTTTTCCAATCTTCACTTTCAAAATAAATCGGATATATATCCTGGTATTTTTTTGGTGGATTTTCAGCATATTGAATTGTTCCATCCGGACGTTGTTTGAGCCATTGCGGATTGGCTTTTACGTACGGATGATCTGGCGCACATTGCAATGCGAAGTCCATGGCTATTTCAATTCCAAGTTCTTCTGCGGTATTGATTAGTTTTTTGAAATCATCCAGTGTTCCCAATTGAGGGTGCAAACTGGTGTGACCTCCATCCTTACTTCCAATTCCCCAGCATGAACCTACATCACCGGGTTGAGCGTTGGTTGCATTGTTTTTTCCTTTGCGATTGATTTCACCTATGGGATGTACCGGAGGGAAATAGAGTATATCAAAACCCATCTCAGCAACATGTGGCAATAAAGAGATCGCATCTTTAAAAGTGCCATGTTTTCCTGTTGAAGAAGCACTGCGCGGAAAAAATTCATACCATGTGCTGAAGGTTGCTTTCTCACGATCTACATAGACACGCAATTCGGGCTCAGTAGAAAACAAATAAGGCTGATTTGGGTAAATTGAAAAAATACGATGGAGTGATTCACTTTTTGCCAAAGCGATTGCTTTCTCATACAATCCTGCATCTCCAAATGCTGCGATACAATCGCTCAGGTATTTTTTTTCTTCCTTCGAAGCAAGTTTGACAAGTGATTTTAAATAGGGCAATCCTTCCTGCAATTCAACCACAACACTTTGTCCGGCATCAATCTTTTTGGCGATGCCATGTTGCCAGGTTAGTGCGTAGTCGATCCAACCTATAGGCTCATAGGTATAGAACCCTTGTTTGCTCACAGAGAATCTCGCATGCCAACGATCATTGCCAATATCACCGGCCACAACGTATGTCCATTTGCGTTCGCTTTCGTGCTTAAACCGCAGTCCACCGCGAACAACATCATGTCCGTCGGCGTATGCATCGAACCACACATTTATTTCATCACCAACTACCCGTTTGATGGGATATCTGCCATTCTCAACAATGGGCCATATGTCGCGAACTACAGCCCGCGTTTGTCCTTTGATTTTCTGCATAGTGTCAAATGTACACTTAGTTATACCCTGCAAAGGAAATCAAAAAGGTGCATGAACAAACATATCCTTGATAATCTTTGCAATTCTGCGCTTTAATAAACAAAAAAAAGGAGCCTTACGGCTCCTCTTAGTATTTCTCAGAATCGATTAAGCGATACTTTTTCGAATAAGATTCAGAGCACCTCCAGCTTTGAACCATTCAATTTGCTGTGCATTGTAGGTGTGATTCACTGCGATTACTTCTTTACTTCCATCATCATGCACCAATTCAATATGCAATTGTTTATCTGGTGAAAAGGATGTTAAGTCAGTAAAATTGATCAGGTCATTCTCATGGATTTTATCATAGTCTGCTTCATTCGCAAATGTCAAAGCCAGCATGCCTTGTTTTTTCAAATTGGTCTCATGAATGCGGGCAAATGATTTCACAAGAATAGCTTTCACTCCCAGGTGACGTGGCTGCATGGCTGCATGTTCGCGAGATGAACCTTCGCCGTAATTCTGATCACCAACAACGATCGTAGGAACGCCTACAGCTTTGTATGCACGTTGCACTTTAGGCACTTCACCGTAAGAGCCATCAACCTGATTTTTCACTTTGTTGATTTCACCATTGAAGAAATTCGTAGCACCAATAAGTGTGTTGTTGGCGATGTTGTCCAGATGACCGCGGTACCGCAACCAAGGACCGGCCATCGAAATATGATCAGTAGTGCACTTGCCTTTTGCTTTAATAAGTACACGAGCATTTTCAATATTTTTTCCATCCCACTCTCCAAAAGGAGCAAGCAACTGAAGACGTTCCGAATCCACGGCAACATTCACCTGCACACCACTTCCATCTTCAGCGGGCGCTTGATAACCGGCATCCCCAACATCAAAACCTTTGGTTGGAAGCTCTTCTCCGCTTGGCGGATCGAGCATCACCATTTCACCTTTGTCGTTAAGTAGTTTGTCTGTAAGTGGATTGAAAGCAAGATCACCAGCGATGGCCAATGCCGTTGTCAATTCAGGAGAAGCAACGAATGCCAAAGTATTGGGATTGCCATCGTTGCGGCTTTGGAAATTTCTGTTGAAAGAATGAACGATAGTATTCCGTTCTTTTTTCTCTGCACCAACCCGGGCCCACATACCTATACACGGCCCGCAGGCATTGGCGTAAACTGTAGCGCCCATGCGATTGAAAGTATCAATAAATCCATCGCGCTCAATTGTGAAACGAACCAATTCGCTACCAGGAGTTATTGAAAACTCCGCACGTGGTTTCAAGCCTTTTGCAATAGCTTGCTCTGCCAGTGAAGCAGCGCGTGAAATATCTTCATACGACGAATTGGTACAAGAGCCAATCAATCCAACTTCCACTTTTGTAGGCCAGTTGTTTTTGGCGGCTTCCTCTTTCATTTTAGAAATAGGAGTTGCAAGATCCGGAGTGAATGGGCCATTGAGATGCGGCTCCAATTCTGTCAGATTGATTTCAATGACCTGATCAAAATATTTTTCCGGATTGGCATACACTTCAGGGTCACCTGTGAGATGCGCTTTAATTCCATTGGCCAAATCTGCTACCTCATCGCGGCCTGTGCTGCGGAGATAACGCTCCATGCTTTCATCATAACCAAAAGTTGAAGTAGTGGCTCCTATTTCAGCACCCATGTTGCAGATTGTTCCTTTACCGGTGCAGCTCAGGGATACGGCTCCATCACCGAAGTATTCCACAATAGCGCCAGTGCCGCCTTTCACGGTGAGAATCCCGGCTACTTTTAAAATTACATCCTTCGCAGAAGTCCATCCATTCAGTTTTCCGGTGAGTTTAATTCCGATGAGTTTTGGGAATTTGAGTTCCCAGGCCATTCCAGCCATTACATCCATGGCATCTGCTCCACCCACACCAATGGCGATCATTCCAAGACCACCTGCATTGACAGTGTGAGAATCTGTGCCAATCATCATTCCACCCGGGAATGCGTAGTTCTCTAAAACAACCTGATGAATAATTCCGGCGCCTGGTTTCCAAAAACCGATGCCATACTTATTGGATATAGAGGAAAGAAAATTGAATACTTCATTGTTTTTATTCAGTGCTTCCGTGAGGTCCTGAGTCGACCCAACGCGCGCCTGAATGAGGTGATCGCAATGCACTGTTGAAGGGACGGCCACTGTTTTGCGTCCCGCTTGCATAAATTGTAGCAAAGCCATTTGAGCTGTTGCATCCTGCATAGCGACGCGATCAGGAGCAAAATCGACATACGATTTTGAGCGTTCATAAGCCTGAGATGGCTCGCCGTTCCAAAGATGTGTATAGAGAATTTTTTCGCTTAGTGTAAGTGGTCGACCTACAATTTTGCGGGCTGCTTCAATGCGAGCCGGAAAACGGTTGTATACCGTTTTGATCATATCCAGATCAAATACTTTCTTCATGATTTCAATAGAATTAAAAAACGAACTGCGGCGCGAAAATACTCCGCAAAGTGCCATTATCCCAGCTTGAAGCAGATCAATTTACCACCCGGTTGTTTAAATTGTATCCGATTGATTTTGTGTGTTTTATAAATTAATGTAAACGAAATCAAAATTTTTATACTTTGGCCGCTTAAACCTTAATTCCAAAATTCAATGAAAAAAACACTTACTCTCCTTGTGTTTGCGCTGTCAATCACAATCTCATGCAACAAAATTCTACCAGAAATCACACCTGCCAATGCTGATACACTCCCGGTATTGCGCGAAAAATCCAACCCCGTTCCAGTGCCCGAAGGTGATGCTCTAAGCAAAGTGGATCTTGATAAACTGGTAATAGAAACAATGGAACGCCAGCACGATTTCCGCTGGGAAATGGTAGATCTCAAAGCACTCTGGAGTGCGACTTTGTACGGTGATCAAAGTGTGGCCATTGGTTACAAACCTACCGGATTCGACAATATTGAAAGCATTATCCATAAAATCGATCTCAAAACAGATCCCTGGAAATCCGTTCATGACGCACTTATTCAACTTGTAATGGACGAACTTGAAACTCAAGGACGGGCGACCACATTGGAAAATCTGATTGTTGAAGACGATCAGGTGCTGCCCATCATTACATTTAAGCTCACTGACAAAAACGTTTTAACCAAACTCTACAATCTGGAAAACGTTCGTTATGTAGAACCACTTGATTATTGGCCTGGAACAGATGCTGACCGATCCACATCCGGTTGTTCGGTGAGCACAACAGGCTTAAATTCGAATGACTACAGCACCACTACACCAAACTGTCTCTTGCCCTGGAATTTCAACAACACTAACATTCCATCTGCATGGAGTTCGGCAAGCGGCCTGGGAATTACCATTGGAATCATTGATGCCGGTCTCAGTTCTTCGCAGAGTTTGCTGGGTAGTAACTTCAACAATGGCGACAGCAATGTGGGAAGAACAGTCACGACTGATTACACCTGGGGTTCGTCTGCATATGCATCCTGCTCACATGGCACAAGTATGAGTGGAACAGCAGTTGGACCGCGCAACAATCAGGGCGCAACAACCGGAGTTTCTTACAAGTCAAATCTGCATTTCATTCGCGGTTGCGAGGACGTTGTATTGGATAAATCTTCAGAGCGCACGGGAGTAAAAAATGCCCTGGTCAAGATGGGCAATAAGCCCGAAGTGAAAATTGTGAGTATGTCAGTTGGTACGCCATTTTACAGCAGTGTTCTTTACGACGGCGTAGTATATGCTCACAATCAGGGCAAAATGCTCATGGCCGCTGCAGGAACGTCATTTAGTTTTCTGAGTTGGTGGGGAGTAGTTTATCCTGCGGTGCATACCCAATGTGTGGCTGTTACGGGTGTAAATGAAAACTACAACACGTGTTCGTCATGTCATGACGGCAGCGAGGTTGATTTCACCATCGTAATGGAGCGTTCTGGCAATAGCAACCGCAATTCATTGTCTCTCAAACCGAGTGGCACAGCGGCGTCCTATATTGGCGGAAGTTCTGTGGCCACCGCAACGGCTGCAGGAGTAGCAGGACTTGTTTGGTCTCTCAATCCGAATTTCACGAGAGAGCAAGTATTTGATTTCTTAAAAACAACATCACAATACTATCCCGGAATAAGCAATTATGCAGGATATGGTACTTTGAATGCTGGCGCTGCAGTTGCTGCTGCACAAGCAGCTATCTGAGACAGTTAGCAAAATAATTCAATCACTTATATACAAAGTCCTTCCAACAATTTGGGAGGACTTTTCTTTGAAACAATCACAAAATGTATATGACATTTAAAACCCTTTTCGTATCTTTTGCTCTTGTATGCATTTGCACTATTGCTTTTTCTCAGGAAATCAAAAAATCAAAATTCATCCTCACGAATGGAGATGTAATCTCAGGGAAAATTGTTGAAGTAAAACCTGGCGAGTTTTTTAAGATAGAAATCCTTGCAAACAACGTCATCACTATCCCCTACAATGACATAAAAATAATCTACATTGATGAGAAGAGTGAAATGACCAGCAAACCAAATGAATACTCAGACCGCTCTGCTCCAAAGGAAAAAAGTTCATTGTCTGATTTTTATTTTGAATCGAATAACGAACTTTTGTTGAATATCGGTGTGGGAAAAGTATATGGCTTAGATAACTTTGGTATTATTGGGGCGCCTACAATTTTGAATCAGGACGTTGCGGGAGGATTTTATTCCGCAAATGGTGTTGGGTACAAAGAACAATTTTTTGCAGGAATTGGACTTGGATATATCGGTCATAGCGATGACTATTATTCCATTCCTTACATGCTCGATTTACGTTACCGTATCTTCAAAGAAAAGAAATTCAGTCCGCTTGTCAAATTCAGTATTGGTGCAGAATATCTTAAGGGTGGACTTGGAACCTTTTCTTTCGCGGATGGCATTGGACTTAATATAAAATTACAACAGAAATTCAGTGCGAATTTTATTTTGACCCACACCTTTGTAAGATACATGCCCAACCTCAGTCTCGAGAATGGACCTGCTGAAGATCTTACCGGCAATACCTATTTCAACTACATCGGAGCGCGACTCGGAGTTAGTTTTAAGATCTAATCTCCGAATCGCGATCATACTTTTTGATACTTTTATTTCTCTGCAAGGAGTCGAATGGTTTCAGCATCTTCACCAGAGGTGTGCCAGAAATAGACAACAGCAGAGGCGAGTTCTGACAGTCTCCTTCAACAAAATAAGAGCACCTTCCCAAGTGTGTTGTTATAGACTGAAGCAATTCAATAGGAGCAAGGTATAACTTAAGGGAACTTACAAACGTCGTCTTCAGATTTTCACGAAGAGTAAAATAAAGTAAACTGCTCAAATCACATTTTGCTAAAGGAATGATGAAATATTACTGATCCCACCATACCCGTGATTGCATATTTAGACCAAGTGGCATATTGGGATTCAATAAGCGTTCATTTTGTGGGTAGATTAACCGTCTGGGTATTTCAACACTAGGGTTGATAGAGCTTACG
>JBJXFC010000183.1:0-4320 GCA_046153915.1 Flavobacteriales bacterium | reverse complement strand
TGCCTTGTCTGTTTTGAATTGAATAAACAATAAAGCGCAACCCACCATGGAAGTTAGAATAGTAAACTTTCTCATGAAGTAATGATTTTGGTTTGGTTTCAATGCTGCGGTTCTTATTCCGCTCAAGAAGGATAACTAAAAACGACTCGAATTATTACATGGAGCGTTTGGTGGGCAGTGGGTTCATGGCACATGGTACATAATACGTGCTATTTGGTGCATGGCAAGAGCTAGTTGTCACCCCAAATCGCACTTCGCAAATCGCTGTACGTTCCTATCCCTTTTCCTTCACCAACTGCTCAATCTTCTCCACCCAAACAAGTGTAGCGGGGCAGCGCGGTATATTGGGAGTAAAAACATCATTGACCTGATCGTAAAAATCTTTGCGATGGAAGTGGGGGAATTCAGCGCAATCCAATGGCCTGATTTCATAGATGGTACACATGCGTGTCTTCAGATTGTAGTGCTGACATGGCGTACTATCGTTCATGATATCACCCGACTTTTCTTCGGTGTACAAGTACTTTTCGTAATACTCATTGTAAGTCATGCCCATGTGAGCAGCCACCCTTTTGATCTCCGATTTTCTCCAGGTAGGCGTCATCTCGGCACAACAATGACCACAGGTAACACAACTAACTTCCTTCCAGGTAGCCTGTTCTGCCTCTTTTAATGTTTTGTGAATGCCTCTTGGCTTTTTGCGCGCAAGGGCTTTGAGAAATAGTCCGAGTTTTTTCTTCTTGGCACGTCCGCGGCGCACGAAATACTGAACGTTCAGTTTCTTCATAGAATAACGACTGGTGGATTTGGCTATGAAATCAGTCCTCTTTCGATCTATGTATTCAAGAAGAATCTGCACTTCACAACCTGTGTTTCGGTCAGGTTTGAAATAAAAAAATAAGAGCAAGCCCCTTCTATCGCACCGCTACAACCGTCTGCCTTTGCTGCCTTCCGGCCCTGGAGGATTGGACAGGAGCTGATCGTAGAAGACTTGCTCTTGGGCGCGAAAGTAATCTGTTTGTGTCATTTTTCGAAATTGTTTCTCAATCGTCCACAGAATTTGAATTGGTCATATCTCGTTTTAAACGAACTTATCACCGTATAGGCGGCTCACGAATCATGGATTTATGTAATAGCTTTGTCCCATCAATCACTATTCTATGGAATCATTCAATAAACCTATCGACAGCCCAAATCAACCTTCGGGAAACCCCAACGTTCCGATTTTTTCATCGGCACTTTTTTATGGTGTAATACTGGCAGCCATATCAATTGGTGCAGGTGTGGTAGCGCACATTACCGATTGGGATACACAGGGAACATCCTTTAAATTACTGACCTGGGCCATATTTATTGGTGGGATTACCTGGACACTTTGGCATTACAAAAAGCAAAAAAACAATGGCTATCTCCGCTATGGTCAAGGTGTTGGTCTATCCGTTGTGACAGGCCTTGTGGCAGGAATACTTGGAGCTATCTATATTGTGATCTACATGAAGTTCATCAATACAGGAATGGTTGATGAAATCATGGAACAATCTTATGAGCAAATGGCCGACCAGGGCATGAGTGATACACAGATTGATCAGGCAATGGAAATGACTTCCATGTTTATGACTCCTGGATTCTTCGCCATCATTTCCGTTCTATCGTGGGTCATTATTTCACTAATTATTGGCTTGATTGCTTCCGCATTTATGAAACGCGACTGATATTCGCGGCATGAATGTTTCCATTGTCATTCCATTGCTGAATGAAGAAGAGTCTCTTCCAGAGCTTCACGACTGGATTGCGCGCGTATGTGTTTCGCATCAACTGAGCTATGAAATCATCTTTGTAGATGACGGCTCACGCGATGGATCGTGGCAGGTTATCCAGCAATTGGCGAAGAAAGACCCGCATGTCAGAGCTATTCGATTTCAACGCAATTATGGAAAAAGTGCCGGATTGCACGTTGGTTTCGAGGCGGCACAAGGCGAAGTTGTTTTCACCATGGATGCCGATCTGCAGGATTCTCCCGACGAAATTCCGGAGATGCGTCGTATGATTCTCGAAGATGGATTTGATCTGGTGAGTGGCTGGAAGAAAAAACGCCATGATCCTATCAGCAAAACCATTCCAACCAAACTCTACAATTGGGCTACGCGACGAATGAGTGGCATTTACCTCCATGACTTCAACTGCGGACTGAAAGCCTACCGCAAGGATGTAATCAAAAGCCTTGAAATTTTTGGGGAAATGCACCGCTATATTCCCGTGATGGCTCACCGCGAAGGATTCAAGAAAATCGGTGAAAAAGTAGTGGAACACAGAGCGCGCAAATACGGACATACCAAATTCGGATTATCGCGATTCATCAACGGACCGTTGGATCTTCTTACAATCATGTTCATTTCCAAATTTGGAAAACGCCCCATGCATATTTTCGGATTGTTTGGAGCTTTGATGTTTATGATTGGACTTGGATCACTTCTATTTATCAGCATCGAAAAAATTCTTCATTTGTATAAATGGCATACAAAAGCTCCGTTGCTGGCTGATACTGCTTTGTTCTATGTGGCACTAACGGCTATGATATTGGGTACACAATTGTTCCTGGCCGGATTTGTAGCAGAATTGATTTCGCGAAATTCGGCGAGTAGGAATGCCTATAAAGTTCTTGAAAATTTACCATAGTCAGAAAAGACAAATCATAAAAAAGGCCTCGAGTGAGGCCTTTTTAATTCTTTATAAGAAAAGATTAATGTGCATCATCCAATGAATCCATTTTCTGCTTAAAATCATCCAATCCTTTTTCCATTCCTTTATTGAACTCATCTTTGATTCCATCACGCAATTTGTTCATTGATGGATCATTTGCAATGGTATTCACTCCAATTGTTGTCCAAATAGAAAGAGCAAGGCCTACGGCTGCAATAACGATACCGGCTGTTGCAAGACCCTTCTTAGCTCCTACCGCTGAAGACTTCTTGAAGCCCATGAAAGCCAAAAACAAGGCTAACGCGCAGAAAACACACCAGAAAATCATTAGGCCTACTCCACCGCCAGTAGCGGCAGCTGATAAGCCAGCAATTCCGGCTACAATAAAATATCCCACGATTCCGACTAACGCCAGTACAAAGCCGGCAACGCCCATTCCTTTTCCAGGATTTGTTGTAGATTCACTCATTTGATTTTAATTTAGATTTAGTAAAAATGATTATTTGAAATGCAATTATAGTTAAATGGAACTTGATTCCAAACAGGGCTACTCCTGACCTTATTGACAAACGTATGCTTCAAACCATTGAATTGAATTCAAATAGACCATAAATTCCTGGCAAACCACCACAATAACACGATAATTGTCAACACCTTAAAGCCAAAAAAGGAAAGTATTTGTACAAGAAGATTGTTTTTTGTGGAAAACCATGGTGTTTCAATCAAAACCCTGCCCAAAACAAGTGGAATAAAAGCGATAAACAATGCATTGAATCTAAAAGCACTCACGATATTCCCGTGTGTCAACTCGTGCGCAGCCCTAAGCCCGCCGCAAAATGGGCACTTATATCCGGTGAATTTAAAAAAAGGGCAGCGCGGATAAAAAGTGTGTTCCATGGGATTAAAAAAATAGAGTAACAGAACGCCTAAAGCGAACATCACCATTAAAAGCACAATGAGATAGCGCGGTAATTTCACAACTTTATAACCGATGGAAATAAATCTATAATTGAAAAAAGCCGGACATTCGTCCGGCTTTCAAAGTTATTGCTATTCTCCTATTTTATTTCGTCTTTACTGCAATATCCGCCATTCGGAAATTGTAAAACATAAATGCATATTTATCCGCTACCATTTCGATGGTCTGCTCTGTGCTCATTCCGGCGCCGTGCCCCGCACTTTTTTCAATGCGTATCACCACCGGATTGTCGCCTTTGTGATATTCCTGCAAGCGCGCTGCAAATTTAAAACTGTGAGCCGGCACTACCCTATCATCGTGATCTGCTGTCATCACCATCGTTGCGGGATAACTGGTTCCTTGTTTCAAATTATGATAAGGAGAATACTTGTACAAATAATCAAACTGTGTTTTGCTGCTATCAGCACATCCATACTCCGGAATCCATCCTTTGCCTACGGTAAAGCGATGAAAACGCAACATATCCAACACACCCACCGCCGGCAAGGCCACGCGGAAAAGATCAGGGCGCTGAGTCATGCAGGCACCCACCAACAATCCACCGTTGCTACCGCCTTCGATAGCAAGTCGTTCTTTGCTGGTGTACTTTTCGCTAATCAGGTATTCTGCTGCGGCTATAAAATCGTCGAATACATTTTGTT
>JBJXFC010000173.1:0-30983 GCA_046153915.1 Flavobacteriales bacterium | reverse complement strand
CGAATGCAAATATTTATCCGGGATTACCCGAGCTTCCATACAACGGACTGGATGATGATTGCGATCCGTTAACCCCAGATGACGATCTGGACGGTGATGGATTTAGTGCTGCTCTTGATTGCGATGATGCGAATGCAGAAGTGAATCAGAACATGACAGAACAGGTTTACAATGGACTGGATGATGATTGTAATTCTAGTACGCCCGATGACGATCTCGATGGCGACGGATTTATTGCAGCAACGGATTGTGATGATGCGAATGTAGAAATCAATCCAAACATGGAAGAACAGGTTTACAATGGACTGGATGATGATTGTAATTCTACTACGCCCGATGATGATCTGGATGGTGATGGCGCTACAGTAGCAACGGATTGCGATGATGCGAATGCCGAAGTCAATCCAGACATGACAGAGCAAGTCTACAACGGATTGGATGACGATTGCAATTCCACTACACCCGATGATGATCTCGATGGAGATGGATTTATAGGCGCAACGGATTGCGATGATACAAACGATGCTATTAATCCGGGCTCAACGGAAACACCTTACAACGGCGTAGACGATGATTGCACTGCGACTACACCCGATGACGATCTCGATGGAGACGGTTATCTTTTGGCGCAGGATTGCGACGATACCAACGATGCCATTTATCCTGGAGGAATTGAAATCGCTAACAATAACATAGACGAAGATTGTGATGGGGAGGACTTGATTATTTCAGTTGCGGAAACACCCAACCTTCACATCGAACTTTATCCCAATCCGGCGCAAGATGAATTGCGGATACGAAGCAGTCACAATCTATATTACACTATTCAAATTACAGATCTCGCGGGACGTATGCTCATTACAACAAATACAAATGATCGGGTAGATATAAGTGGATTGTCTTCGGGATTGTATCTTGTGACGATAAACAATGTGGAATTGGGGATATCGATAGTGAAAAGGTTGGAGGTAAGCAGGTAGTACAACCGGGGTTGCTCAACGATGTAAAAAGAAATGGCTTATTGGTATCTAAACTAAATTTGACCCAGGGATTATTGGATCAAATAAAACTTGAGTACTTTTATTCCATTCTGCTGCAACAACGTTACCGCGGAAAAGGGCCAGGTTTGCGCTAAAGATTTGGTGACAATACACTTGCAGCTATCATCAGACAAGAAAACACTATGATAAGAAACGTTATAATATCCATTGTATTTATCGCATTGACATCGTGTGATACGGCAAATAAAACTGACGATACATCGACAAATAAGCAAAAGGATTCTTTAACTGCTGAAATCATCGACGTAAGCAAGAATGGTGTATTTAATGGCTTCGCTGTTTCAATAGTGAATGAGAAGGGAACGTTGTATCAGAAGGGTTTTGGATATTCTGACATTGCAACCGGGAAAAACTACACTGATTCCACCATTCAGAATATTGCCTCCATATCTAAAACACTTGTGGGTCTTGCTCTTATGAAAGCACAAGAATTGGGGAAACTTCAATTGGATGACCCAATAAACAACTATTTGCCTTTCAAGGTAATTAATCCAAACTTCCCGACCAATGAGATTACCATAAGACATCTGACTGCACATACTTCCAGTATTGCTGACAACGAATTTTACCTGACCGAAAACTATTTTTTGAAAGAGAAACAGGACTTAACCGGAATGAATTTAGTTTTTGACGAATCACAAGTCTTTAACCCAAAAGATTCTACGGTTTCCATGGAAATGTTCTTAACGAATTTATTGTCTGAAAAAGGCAAATGGAATACCAAC
The DNA here is from genome assembly GCA_046153915.1 of Flavobacteriales bacterium. Lineage (GTDB taxonomy): Bacteria > Bacteroidota > Bacteroidia > Flavobacteriales_D > Sanyastnellaceae > JANNVZ01. Next base: position 29,197 of record JBJXFC010000173.1, on the reverse strand, counting down.
GAGATTTATACAAAAGACAAACCAGGAGACATTTACGAGTATTCAAACATTGGAACAACTCTGGCAGCCTTTGTTCTTGAAAAGGCCACAGGCGAATCGTTTGACGCTTTCACAACAAAGCACATACTGGTGCCATTGAAGATGAATGACTCAGGCTGGCACTTCGAAGATATTGATTTTGCTCACTATTCCAGACTTTATGAAAATCCAAAAATCGCTCTGCCATATTACGGCATGGTATCCTATCCAGACGGGAATTTCATCACTTCCATTCGTGATTTGAGTTTGTTTTTAACCGAACTCATCAAAGGTTACAACGGCAATGGCACAATCTTGAGTAAAGAAAGTTTCAAAGAATATTTTAAACCACAGTTGGAAGCAAGAAACTTTATAGACCGTAACGACCAAAATCCATATAGTGAGAGTTATAATGTTGGAATTTTTGTGGGTTATGGCTTTACTGGTTTCATCGGACACACGGGTGGGGACCCAGGAGTTGGCTCAATGATGTTCTTTGATCCCAAAAACAATATCGGTCGTATTTTGATAATAAACACCTCCTTTTCCGATAAGATTGGAAATGATACGTTTTATGGAATTTGGGACAAGTTAGAAAAATACCAAGGCAAATTTACGAACTAAAAAAAGCTCAGCCACGAGTATTCAAAATTTCATCGTTGTAAGAAACGAGGGTAGCGCGGTAAGCCTTGTGAGATTCCTTGCTTCGCTGCGGAATGACAAGGTCGCCTAAAGAAAAGAGGTGGGCGCAAAAGGGAAAAAGGAAAGGGCGGCTGCGCCGCCCTTTTCTTTTCCCTTTTTGCGCCCCTTCACACGAGCATTCGCTTAATGACTTTTGGCGATTGGCCGCGGACATTGTGATGTCTAGCCAATGCCTTCAATGACGTCGTATTTGGTTACAATGTGGTGTTTGCCGCTGGCTAGCTTGACGAGGACAGCCGGTGTTTCGCGGTTGATGAGTTTGGAGACACTTTCGATGGTGGCGCTTTCATTCACAACGGGAAACGGTGCACCCATTACTTCTTCGATTTTGCGGTCCATCGCTTTCGAATCTTCGGTGAGGTGCTGAAACAATTTGCTGTCGTCTACAGATCCCACAATCGCATCGTCTTTGATGACGGGGATTTGCGAAATATTGAATTTTTTCATCTTCGCAATGGCATGGCTAACCAATTCACCCGAGCCAATCGTCACAAGCGGTTGATCGAGGTGTCCGCTAATGAGGTCACGTGCGGTTTTCTTTTCATCTACTAAAAATCCACGGTCGCGCATCCAGTCGTCGTTGAACATCTTACCCAGATAACGTGTGCCATGATCATGGAAAATGACTACTACAACATCGCCTTCTTTGAAACGATCTTTCATTTGAACTAGACCAGCCATGGCGCTGCCCGCGCTGTTGCCCACAAATATCGCCTCTTCGCGAGCGATGCGGCGCGTCATCAACGCGGCATCTTTATCGGTTACTTTTTCGAAATAATCGATCAGATCCATGTTGACATTTGCCGGCACAAAATCTTCTCCGATTCCTTCAGTGATGTAAGGATAAATTTCATTCTTGTCGAACTCGCCGGTTTCTTTCAATTTCTTGAAAACAGATCCGTAGGTATCAATGCCCAAAATCTGAATATTCGGATTTTTTTCCTTTAAAAATCTTGCAACTCCGCAAATTGTTCCACCTGTGCCCACGCCAACAACGAGGTGCGTTATTTTTCCTTCTGTTTGTTCCCAAATTTCCGGTCCAGTGGTTTCATAATGCGCCTGTGCATTGCTGGGATTGTCGTATTGATTCGGTTTCCAGGAATTAGGAACTTCATTGATCAAACGTGAAGAAACACTGTAATAACTGCGCGGATCTTCGGGTTCCACATTCGTGGGACACACGATCACCTCGGCACCAAATGCGCGCAAGGCGTCAAATTTTTCCTTCGATTGTTTGTCTGTAGATGTAAAAATACAATTGTATCCTTTGATCACAGAAGCAATGGCCAGGCCCATGCCGGTGTTGCCACTGGTACCTTCGATGATGGTATGACCGGGCTTAAGACGTCCGTCTTTTTCGGCATCTTCGATCATCTTCAAAGCCATGCGGTCTTTGATGCTATTGCCCGGATTGGTGGTTTCAATCTTTGCCAAAACGAGGGCCGGAATGTCTTTGGTGATGCGGTTAATCTTCACCAAAGGAGTATTGCCAATGGTTTCGAGGATATTTTGATAGTACTTCATGTGTTCTTAATATGGGTGCGAAAGTAAGGTCAGTCACCACAGATATGAGGCATTCCACGATGTTTTATTTCCATTGGAATTTCAGGTCTATCTGAGAACAAAAAAGCCCGAATAGACAGTCAATTGGCTACATTTGCAGCCCTTCCCTGACAAGGAAAATTGAATTAAACAGACTCTTACATGACGCGTATTTCTACATTGCTATTTTTTTTACTCAGCACACTCTTCATCACTCCTATTTTCTCACAATGTGAAAACTACAGCATCCAGATGTATTCGGATGTAAATGGCGGTGGTCCTTCCGCTGTTGACTGGGTGTTGACCAATGAAGCTGGAGATACATTGTTTAGCGGCACTGCCTCATTCGGTGGATTTACGTTTATCGTTTCTGAAACTGTATGCCTTGATCCCGGAGTATTTACAATCTACTTTACCGGCAACGCCATCCTCGATGGAGAAACCTTCATTGGTGGAGTGCAGCAAGGACCGAATTATATTTTCCCTACCAATGAAATTGTATTTGGCGATTTTGTTTTTGTCTATGAATTCAACACAGAAAGTTTGGTTTTAACTTGCGATGCCTCGTTTGTCTACACCGAAACAGAAACGCCAGGTTTGGTTGAATTTGAAAGCACCAGTACAACAGACGGCGACTCTTTGCAATACGCCTGGGATTTTGATGGCAATCAGTTTTTTGGCGATTCACTCGAGAGTTTTGCATACACGCAGAATGGCAATTATCCTGTTTGCCTCAACATAGCGGGTTATCAAAACGGCGAATTGGGTTGTGTTGGTCAGTATTGCGCAACTGTCGAAGTTACCGGATTTGGCGGAGGAGAAATTTGCCCGCAATCGTTTGATGCAACACCAATAAATGGCGCTCCTTGTGGAGAATACATGCTCACCATTCCCAATGCTGAGCCGGGCGCTTCTATTGCATGGTTTCCCGATGGACCAGAAGGTAGTTTTTTCGCATCAGATTCACTCCAATTTTCGTTTCCTGGTTCCGCGTTGTACGAAGTGTGCATGGCGTATCAAAGTGAACTATGTCCATCTGGAAATCAGGTGTGCCAAATAGTTGCTGTAGCTCCCTGCAATGAGTGTCCTACGGAAATTGAAATTATTTCCGGACCTTGCGGCGATGCCGAATTATCGTTCGGTTTTGATACAAATACTTCCACCGTGGTCTGGGATTGGGGGGATGGTGACGTCACAATAAATCCCGCGTATCAATGGCACCCTTATCCCGACTTCAACAACAACTATTTAGTTTGTGCAGATTACTGGAGTGCATTCTGTCCCGATACAGCAAGCTTTTGTATCAACCTCGATTATACGCAATGCTTCAATGTGAGTTGTCCGGTCGCAATCGATGTGCTTCAACCGGACTGCAATCATTTTTTCTTTTCATTGCCCGGTGCAGATGTAAACGGAACGGCGGAGTGGTCTATCGATGGCGCCGTGGTGATCAACACCATTGCATTTGACTCCCTATTTGACGAAGCTGGAATTCACACCATTTCTGTCTCATATAGCAGTGCCGACTGTCCATTGGGAACGACTTTGGAAACAACTATTGAAGCCACTGATTGTGTTTGTCCGGACGAAATTACTATCAGCAACTTGGGTTGTTTTCTCTATCAGGTTTCACTGCCCGGTGGATTAACAACAGGCGAATATGACTGGTCCATCAACACCGCTCAATACTCCACACCGTCGGTAAATTACACCATTCCATTTCCTTCCAGTGCAAACGTGAATGTGACTTACATCGGTTCCAATTGTCCCGAAGGAGTTTCTCTCTCTACAACTTTGAGTTACGATATCTGTGGCGCTGTATGCCCCGGACAGATCACCAAGTTTCAAACCGATTGCAATATCTATCAGATTTCGGTTTCCAATTTCACTGAAGAGACATCCATCCTTTGGACAATAAATGGAGAACAATTTGAAGGCAATGTCATAACATATGAATTGACTTCGCCTGGTTCTTTCGCAATCAATGCCATCGTAAGTAATCCCGGATGTCCAAATCCTGTCACCTTAAATTCAACAATTGATTGGAGCGATTGCGAATCTGGTTGCCCAACTGAAATTTACATCGACACACTTAGCTGCAATGTGTTTCAGTTTTCTTTGAATATGGGTGGAAGCAATTCTTCAGCAGAATGGCAAATTGGAACTTTCACAACACCGGAATACACACCCGTGTACACGAATGATAGCGGAGAACCGATTGAAGTAAGCGTTTTCTACACCGCAGATTTTTGTGCGTTTGGAACAGAACTTACGCTTGCACTTGATCCCATGGTGTGCGCGGATGAATGTCCCGATTCAATTGCTGCGATCAACCTTGCGTGCAATACATATCAGTTCACTCTTGATGTTAGCGAACCCGATAGTATAAACTGGAATATCAACGGTGCGAATTTCGAAGGCAACAACGTTGGTTTTATTCTGGATGTATCGGGTGTTTACGATATCACGGCCACCTACAACGGAGGCAATTGCATTTCTGGTATTGAATTAACAACTTCGGTAGAATACGAAGCTTGTGAAGAAATTTGTCCCTCGCAAATCGTGATTGAAAACACCTGCAATGAATACCATTTCAGTATCGCTGTAGACTATCCACAAATCGGGGCTATCTGGACTGTGAATGGCGAAGAATTAGGAACGGGTATTTCATTTGACTACACATTGCCAGCTCCGGGTGATTACGTCATCGGTGTAACTTATACAGGCCCTGATTGCCCATTTGGATCAACTTTGTCTACTGCACTTTCTTACCAGATCTGCAATACGGTTTGTCCATCTGAAATCCTCATCGAGCAAATTGAATGCAACAACTATCACCTTGTGCTGGACAATGTGCCTGCCGAAGACAATGTGTTGTGGTATATCAATGGTCAACCCATACTCGAACTTCCATACCTCGACATCACACTTTCTGAAGAAGAAGACCTGACGATTTCTGCGCAATATTTCGGAATAGAATGCACGGACGGTATCTTTCTTGAAACGGTATTGAGCGGTGTGGATTGCGATCCTGATACTTGCCTTGCCGATTTCGAATTTGTAATCCTGGAAAACGGTGTAGTTGAATTTACCAATACGTCATACAGCGAAGGAACTCCGGAATATGCCTGGACATTTGGCGAAGGAAACGTGAGCGATGAAATCAATCCGACATTTACTTTTGAGTCCAATGGCACCTATACTGTGTGCCTTTTAGTTACAACAGAATTGTGCAGCAATGAAGTTTGTCAGACGGTACTCATCGATAATTTATTTATTTGTCCGAATAACGAAATTCAGGTTACAGTTCTGGCTTCCTTTCCCGCAAGTGGAAGCGACACGGGTACTATCACCTTCTATGAAAATGATATTGCAGTGAGCACACAAACTTTTGCAGTAGATGATCAGGCCCCATCGCAATTGCTGGATTTTTGTCTGGAAGATGGTTGTTATGAATTTGAACTCTCCGTTGATTTTCAGATGGAGGCGGAAGCCGTTTTTGGAACTGCGCTTGATGTAAATACAAACTTCACTGAGGGAGTAGTTGCAATTGGCAGTTTTATTGACAGCATCACGTATGTTTCGCTAAATGTAGAATGTCCTGATGGAGTGTATGATATTTATCCATTGCATGAAATTGAGTTGTATCCCAATCCGGTAGAAAGTGTTTTGACAATTCGTTCGCAAAAACTCATTGATGAAATTTTGGTCTATGATCTTTCTGGCAAAATGATCTATCGCACCAAGCCCAATCAAAGTCAGGTTGAGTTGAACGTCTCCCATCTTCCCGCGGGAATTTACCAAATGCAGGTCATTGGCGAAATGACAATTCAAACGATGAGATTTGAGGTAATACGCTAATCCGCCAGAAAAAATGAAAATTGTATTTCTTGTTATCTCCGCTATTACCCTAATTTTAACTGGCTGTGTAAATAAAAAAGTTGAATACAAGAACAACACGCACTATAAACTAAAATTAGGCGACACAATCACATTATACGCAACTTGGAGCTCTGCTTATATCAATTGTTTTCCTTTTGAGGAACTAAAACACTTAAAATTTGTTGACCGAATGACTGTCGAACGAGCTATTTTGGAAGACGGAAGCAGTTGCATTGGATGTGAAGAGACAAGAGCAATACTTTATCGAGCCGAATCTGTTGGCGTTGAAAAATTTAAACTATGGAAAACACTTGGAGGAATGAAATGCGATAGTAGTCTTAATATTCCACGGGCCATGAGTAACATAGAAGAAATCATAGTGGAAATATCAGCCAACTAGCTCACTTCGAAAACTTTACAATTGTGAACAGTACGTTGAAATTTAAACCCGGTCATTTGATTTGGTCGGATTACCTTCGCAACCGAAATTTTTCCTAGAAACAAGACATTTTGTATTTCTCTTGCCTGACTAACCGGGCGAGATAAAAAAAAAATGCCCAAAGACAACTCCATCAAGTCCGTTCTGATTATCGGTTCCGGACCCATTGTAATAGGCCAGGCCTGCGAATTCGACTACTCAGGCAGTCAGGCCGCCCGCTCACTTCGAGAAGAAGGCATCACTGTAATACTGATCAACAGCAATCCTGCGACTATCATGACCGATAAGGTTGTGGCTGATCATGTATATCTGTTACCACTCGAAACAGCAAGTATTATTCAAATCCTTGGTGATCACAAGATCGACGCCGTATTGCCCACCATGGGCGGACAAACAGCACTCAATCTCGCCATCCAATGCGAAGAGATGGGCATCTGGGAAGAATATGGAGTGCGCATGATTGGTGTAGACACCGGAGCGATAGAAATTACCGAGAACAGGGAGGCTTTCCGCAAACTCATGGGTGTAATTGGTATTCCCATGGCTCCGCAACAAACGGCGAAAAGTTTTCTTGAAGGAAAAGAAATAGCCCAGGAGTTTGGTTTTCCATTGTGCATTCGCCCGTCTTATACCTTAGGTGGAAGTGGCGCTGCCATCGTTCACAACCCGCAGGATTTTGATCAGTTGCTGGACAGAGGGCTTCACCTCTCACCCATTCACGAAGTGATGATAGACAAAGCATTGATGGGATGGAAAGAGTTCGAGTTGGAACTGCTGCGCGATGCCAACGACAATGTTACTATCATTTGTTCGATCGAAAACTTTGATCCGATTGGTATTCATACAGGAGACAGCATCACGGTTGCACCAGCCATGACTTTGAGTGATACCACGTATCAGAAAATGCGGGACATGGCCATTCGTATGATGCGCGCCATCGGAAATTTTGCTGGTGGATGCAATGTTCAGTTCGCGGTAAGTCCGGACGAACGGGAAGATATCATTGCGATTGAAATCAATCCGCGTGTGTCGCGCTCCTCGGCACTGGCAAGTAAAGCGACCGGATATCCCATTGCAAAAATCGCTTCTAAGCTTGCTATTGGATATCACCTCGATGAATTGTCGAATCAGATTACCAAATCGACTTCAGCTTTCTTCGAACCAACATTGGATTATGTCATAGTAAAAATTCCACGTTGGAACTTCGATAAATTTCCGGGTAGTAATCGCGAACTCGGATTGCAGATGAAGAGTGTGGGAGAGGTGATGGGCATTGGAAGAAGTTTTCAGGAAGCTCTGCAAAAAGCGTGTCAATCGTTGGAAATCAAACGCAATGGACTTGGCGCCGATGGCCGCGAATTGCGTGATCAGAATGTGTTACTTCAATCATTGGAACATCCAAGCTGGAACCGTTTGTTCCATGTGTACGATGCGATAAAGTTGGGAATCCCGTTTAAAACCATTCAGGAAAAAACACGCATCGACCCGTGGTTTTTACGCCAGATAGAAGAGTTAATTGTTCTTGAGAAAAAGATTGAGAAATTCAATATCGACAACATCCCTTACGACGTGATGTTTGATGCCAAACAAAAAGGTTATGCAGACAGGCAGGTCGCACATCTGTTGAAATGCCTCGAGAGTCAGGTGTATAAGAAACGCGAAGACATGGGCATCAAACGGGTTTATAAACTTGTTGATACCTGTGCCGCAGAATTTGAAGCAAAGACACCTTACTACTACTCCACCTTTGAGCAGGAGAATGAAAGTGTGGTGAGTGATAAGAAAAAAATCATTGTGCTTGGAAGTGGTCCCAACCGCATCGGACAAGGAATTGAGTTTGACTATTCTTGCGTACATGGCGTGCTTGCAGCGAAAGAGTGCGGGTATGAAACCATCATGATCAACTGCAATCCTGAAACTGTTTCAACAGATTTTGACACGGCAGATAAATTGTATTTCGAACCTGTCTTCTGGGAACATATTTACGACATCATCAAACACGAAAAGCCCGAAGGAGTTATTGTTCAGTTGGGTGGACAAACCGCATTGAAGCTTGCTGAAAAACTGGATCGTTATGGAATAAAAATTATCGGCACCGATTACAAATCATTGGACCTTGCAGAAGATCGTGGAAGTTTTTCAACATTGCTCAAAGAAAATAGTATTCCTTATCCCAAATTTGGAGTTGTTGAAAGTGCTGAGCAGGCTGTAGAGTTGTCGAGGGATTTGGGGTTTCCGTTGCTCGTTCGTCCGAGTTATGTATTGGGTGGACAGAAAATGAAAATCGTTATCAATGAAAATGAATTGGAGAAACATGTTGTAGACATTCTCAATGACATGCCCGATAATAAAATTCTGCTCGATCACTTTCTGGAAGGAGCAATCGAAGCAGAGGCTGATGCCATCTGTGACGGTGAAGATGTATACATCATTGGCATAATGCAGCACATCGAGCCAGCAGGAATACACAGCGGAGATAGTTATGCTGTATTGCCTCCATACAACCTCGGAGATTTTGTGATGACACAAATTGAAGAACATACACGTACGATAGCCAAAGCTCTGAAGACTGTTGGGTTGATCAATATCCAGTTTGCCATTCAAAATGATCTGGTATACATCATTGAAGCCAATCCTCGTGCATCACGCACAGTGCCATTTATTGCAAAAGCATATGACGAACCATATGTGAATTACGCCACCAAAGTGATGCTTGGTGCGAAAAAAGTGAAAGACTTTAATTTCCAGCCGAAGCGCAATGGATATGCCATCAAAATTCCGGTATTCAGTTACGAGAAATTTCCAGAGGTGAAGAAAGAACTGGGACCAGAGATGAAGAGCACGGGAGAAGCAATTCGTTTTATCAAAGATCTGCGCGATCCATACTTCAGACAGATCTATTCGGAAAGGAATTTGTACTTGAGTAAATAATTCTTAACCGCGAAATAAACTCTTTTGGCTCTCATTTTTCGATCCTAAGAGAACAGAATTCACGAGTGAATAAATTACTCTACAAGGAGTCTTAAAGTTTGGCCATCCACATTTTCGATGATGGTATAAAAACCAGCCGCATGATTTGTTAATCTGATTTCATGGTTGTGTATCACTTCAAAAGCCACTGCACGTCCTAAAGCATCATAAATTGAAATGGTTGAAGGATCCCAAGAGCTGGTGAACTTCCCATCGTTTGGATTGGGATAAACCACATTCAATGATTTATCGATCCATATCGAAACTACATCCGAATGGGTTGTGGTACCGTTTTCATCCACTTGTTTCAATCGGTAATAATTGTAGCCGTTTAAAGTATTGCGATGGATGAACCCATAGTTCAGTTGCTCATTTGAATTGCCAGCTCCTTCCACACGGCCAACAATTTCCCATTCGTGTTGTGCATTGAGAAATTCGATATCGAAATAGTCGTTGTTTTGTTCGCTCGCAGTAGACCATGCAAGTTGTGCCGAAAAATTGAGTGGCTGACCTTCGAATGAAAGCAGTTGCACAGGCAGAATCAAAGGATAACACCCCACCACCGCAGATCCGCCAAAATCAAGTGGTACTGCTGTCGCAGCGCTACTCCAATTACTGAAACAAATGATGTATTGTTGTCCAGTGAGCACATTTAGTGGTGGTTCGAAATTTCCGGTACTGCCACCAGGAGGAATTACCGTTTGGAGACCGGTGCCACCTGTAGATGACCAATTCCAATTGCATCGCACGGGTGCAAGCGTATTTCCAATAATGTTCGAACATCCTGAAATGGAGTCATATGGATACATGATCCAATCGTAGAAGCCGGCCTGAGTTCCATTCCCACCAAATGTAAAATTCAACGATCCACCTTGCCAGATATTGATGATCATCCAGGTTGAATTTAATTCGTTATTTTGAAGGCAGCCATCGTTGTTACTTCCCCAAGGACTTGGTACAGCATCCCAACTGGATAATAGAGGATTTCCAAAAGAACCAAGCGGTGGTATTTCATACACACTTCCTTCACCGTTAGGATTGATTTGAAAATTGAAATTTTCGCAAATATTGACAGCTTCGGAACAATCGGATGCCGTGACTGGATTGGTAATTCCACAATCAGCACTTCCAATTTCCAATTGAGTTGTGAGCAAAGTTCCAAAACTCAATGTTCCTTGTTGTACCAGATTAAAATTTTCATCGTATAAAAAATATTCTCCGCCTTCCCAGCCATCTCCCCATGAATCCATCAGGTTTAGAGTTTGACACTCTTCTGTAACACAAATAAAACCGGCCCATGGTGCGCCGCCACTTGCCACTGTAGTGCCTAAGGGTGAAACAATAGACCACGATTGTTCGGCGGGTGAAAGTCCTTGTGAAACCTCAAAGTAATAAGCCAGTTGACCGGGACCACAAGTGGGTGAACAACTGACGCCACCGAGACTTACAAGATCTGTTCCTCCGCTGCCATTAATCAAAGTGCCGCTCGCCACAGTGATTCCATTTTCTATGAAAGAATAAACTGCACCATCCCAACCATCGCCCCAGAAATCACTCATCACAAATTGATAGCAGCCTGGCGGGAGACAAATGGAACTGTTATACGGCGCGCCACCGAAGGCATATGCGACACCACCAAGATCCAAAAGTTGCCAGCTAATCTCGCCCGGAAATAAACCACTTGTTACATTGATGGTAAATGATGATGTGCCTGGAGGACAACAATTGACTGGCCCTAGCGGAACTGCAGACGTGCCGTAATATCCTGTTCCAAGCGTTCCGCTTGCAACGACTACAAGACTTGGATTTGTAATTGAAAATGCAGCGCCATTCCAGCCATCACCAAAACTATCAATCATAGCGAAGGTATAACAACCATCAGGCAAACAAACCGATTGATTGGCGCCTGCAAATCCCGACGCTACAATCGTATTGGAAGCATTTAGAAGTTGCCAACTCACCTCACTGGGCCAGAAACCAAAGGAGACAGTGATATTGTAGGTCGTACATTGAGCATAGGATTCAATCGCAGAAAACATCAACAAACAGGTAACGATATTTCTGAGGATGCCCATCATTCGTTTTGCCGTAAACTCATTTTCTCACAAAGTTCCGGGGTGAGTCTTACAACTCTATCTACACCCGGAATGCCAGCGCGAAAACAATAAAAATCAAAACCCAATTCGCTTAGCCATGTTTTAAAATCGGCCTCAGTGTAATTCTGTTCCACGTCAAAAAAGAAAAGTACATTGGAAGTATGAGCCTCAGCGCGCACAGAACCAAAGCCCGGATGAGTTCGAATATGAGCTTCAATTTCGCGGCATTGTTGCTCGGTGTTCAAGCCCATTACGATAAACTGGACAAATTTCTGCTGGCTCCATGAAGCATGGAAAAAGCCGAAAAAGAATATAGCCGAAACCAATGCTAGTTTCATTGGAAAGTTTTGGTAAGGTAACAATCGTCCAACCAAAAAAAGGAAGTCGAATATCCATTTCGATCCCAAATCTTGGCTAAAGCGTATCAAATTTAATGAAAAATTCTGATAATCATCAAAAAAAGAAGACAATATAACTAACTGGTATTGAATTAACGTCAGGTATTTCCCAAGTTTTTCCATCTAACCTAGTTTCTCAGAAAACCGCTGTGCCGTAGATCATAAGTAGTTACTTTTACGGCCATAAATAAACAAAACTATGGCATTTACATTAGCCCCTTTACCCTATGCTTTTAATGCATTGGAACCACATATTGATGCGCGTACCATGGAGATTCACCATGACAAGCATCATGCAGCTTATACCAATAATCTCAATGCAGCTACTGCGGGAACAGACCTCGAAAATCTTACCATCGAAGAAGTAATGGTAAAGGGTTTTGATAAACCTGCGATTCGCAACAACGGCGGAGGATTTTACAATCACAATTTGTTCTGGGAAATTATGAGCCCAACTGGTGGCGGAACACCTGTTGGAGAAATTGCAGATGCCATCAACAGCGCATATGGCAGCTTCGATAAATTCAAAGAAGAATTTGCAAAAGCAGCTACAACACGTTTTGGAAGTGGCTGGGCCTGGTTGTGCGTTCATCCAGGTGGTAAAGTTGAAGTATGTTCTTCAGCCAATCAGGACAATCCTTTGATGCCGGGCATTGGCTGTGGTGGATTTCCGATACTTGGATTGGATGTATGGGAGCACGCCTATTACCTCAATTACCAGAATCGCCGTCCTGATTACATCAACGCATTCTTCAATGTGATCAACTGGACAGAAGTTGGTCGCAGATACAGTTCTGCAAAATAAACATTCTCATTAAGTGATAAAGCCCTGATCAACGCAGGGCTTTTCTTTTTTCGTCATGAAAATTCACGTGATCTGCATTGGCAAAACAAATGCCCCTTACCTCAAAGAAGGCATTGCTATCTATATGCAACGCCTTGTGCATTATTGCAAAATGGAATGGACGGAAATAAAAGATGTGGGGGCGTTTGAACCTGAGTTATTGAAGGTCCGCGAAGGCGAACAAATTCTAAAAATTACCAGGCCCGACGATCAGGTATTCTTACTTGATGAACGCGGATCATCTTTTACATCGCGAAAATTCGCAGATTTTATTCAGAAGAAAATGAATAGTGGCGCAAAGACGCTGGTGCTTGTGATTGGCGGAGCTTTTGGCTTCTCAGATGCAGTCTATAATCGCGCTCAGGGAAAAATTGCCTTTTCTGAAATGACATTTTCGCATGAGATGATACGTTTATTGCTGGCAGAACAGCTCTATCGGGGATTTACTATTTTAAAAGGCGAGAGTTATCATCACGATTGATGACCGCGGGCATCAGGCCATCTATCTTCGCCTCCACTGACCACTCCGGATGTTTGTTCAAACCTACACATACGGCAATGTCCCAATAGAAATTTGGGAATATCCGGCAACTATTTTTCTATTGATAGTTGTTTGGTTTCTCGGCGTATACATCAAGAAAAAAAGAATTGCCCAACGACCTGAATACGCCTTTTTTATTTGGGGTTTATGGGCCAAAATCATAGGTGGATTTGCCTTTGCATGTATCTACGTTTTTTATTACGGTCAGGGAGATACCACAAGTTTTTACGAATGCAGCATGGCGTTTTGCAAGTTGTTGTTTCGTGATGCCTCCGATTTTTTCACTGTATTGATGGGCGAGGGCACTCAGGAAATGAAGAGTTACTTCAACACTGAAACGGGTGAACCGATGATGTATATGTTCGGTGAAGGTGCGACCAGGTTTACCATGAAATTACTCATTCCCTTCATGCTGATTTCTGGACAGAGTTATTTTATTACGACCTTTCTTATTGCCATTGTAACGTATGGTGCGCTATGGCAACTCTACCTTCTTTTTGCCGGGTATTTTCCGGCATTTCGCAAGCAGTTGGCCGTTGGCATCCTTTTTATGCCCTCGGTCTTATTCTGGGGATCTGGAATTTTAAAAGACTCATTCACCCTGGCAGCAACATGTTATCTCATTGTAATAACCAACAACATAATTCAGCGTAAAGGCAGTCTCATCTTAAACGTTATCGGACTTGTCATTTTTGCCTATATAATTATCTCCATTAAAGCGTATGTGCTGCTGATACTACTTCCGAGTTCGCTTGTTTGGTTTTTTTATTCGAAGATAAAAACCATAAGCAATGTATTGATCCGTTATCTAATCATTCCATTCATATATATCGCCATTTTGGGAGGAAGTTATTTTGGGCTCAAATTATTTGGTGAAAGCTTTGGCAAATTTTCCATAAACAGAGCACTCAAAACGGCGGCTATTACGCAAGGTGATCTCAAGCAAGAGTATTATGATGGAAATAGTTTTGACATAGGCAGTTTTGAACCCACCGCAGCGGGTGCACTTTCAAAATTTCCGCAGGCCACATTCGCTGGTTTGTACAGACCGGTTATTATCGAAGCCCGGAATGCCGTTATGATTATCAGTGGACTTGAAAATCTTTTTATCCTTGGACTAACCATCTATATACTGCTGATGTCACGATGGAAAGCGTTATTTAGATTCGTTTCGCAGCATCCGATAATCCTTTACAGCCTCGTATTCTCCATCCTGTTTGCTTTTATGATTGGGCTTACCACTTCCAATTTTGGAGCCTTGGTACGGTTCAAAATTCCGCTTATTCCGCTTTACATGGCCTGTCTTTTTATTTTTTGGGGACGACTTCAGAAAAAGTCAACACCTTTTCAAAAAACTATTTAGGGAGAATAAATGAGCACTCAGGCAGCTGCAATTTTTTCAGCCAGAGTCTGCAATTCTTCAGACGACATCTGAACTCTTTCTTTAGTAAAAGATAAATCACTTACCTGATTCATGGGAACCAAATGCACGTGAGCATGCGGCACTTCAAGTCCGATAACGGCTACCCCCACTTTGATACATGGCACTACTTTTTTGATCTTGTGTGCAACTTCTTTTGCGAAGAGATAAATACCCGCTGTGGTTTCATCATCCAGATCAAAAATATAATCCACCTCCTTTTTGGGAATCACAAGCACGTGTCCAATTGCCACAGGTTGAATATCCAAAAACGCCAGAAACTGGTCGTTTTCCGCAACTTTATAACAAGGAATTTCGCCTGCGATAATGCGTGTAAAAATGGTTGCCATTACCTGGTAATTTCGAGTACTTCGAATTTGATCTTACCCGCCGGAACTTGCACTTCTGCGATATCGCCGACCTTTTTGCCAAGCAATCCTTTGCCTATAGGCGAATCCACAGAGATCTTTTTGAGAGCAAGATTGGCTTCATTTTCAGCAACCAGGGTGTATTGTACTTCGGCGTTGTTGTTGAGATTCTTCAATTTCACAGTAGAAAGAATAAAAACCTTGCTATTGTCCATATGAGAATCATCAATCAACCTTGCGTTTGAGAGTATTGCTTCCATTTTGGAAATGCGGGCTTCAAGATGCCCTTGTGCTTCTTTAGCAGCGTCATACTCTGCATTTTCGCTCAGGTCACCCTTGTCTCTTGCCTCGGCGATTTGCTGAGTAATACTTGGCCGATCCACCGTCTTCATGCGGTGCAATTCATCTTTTAGTTTCTTCAGTCCTTCGGCTGTATAATATGCTACTTGTGTCGCCATGATGTTAATTTTTAACGGATGATGGTACTAGGATAAAAAAGAGAAAACCCCGTGAAGGGTTTTCTCTTTCAATAAATTCAGGACAAATGTAAAAAGAATCTCTTAAAGCAGGATATGGAATCCAAGGCTGTGCACTCCGGAGAATGGATTTGTGACACGGTATGAATAATCCAATCCAATCATGGTCTGATTTTCACCTGCCGGGATTTGCACAGTAAGACCTGCTGTAGGGCCGGTAAAAACAGTCGTGCGGTCTTCTTCTGAAGTAACTCCCTTTTCGAACTGATAACCAGCTCTCAAAATGAATTGGTTTTTAAAGCCAAATTCTGCACCCAGACCGATCTGGTCGTTTGTAAATGAATTTGATGTGTATTGCAGATTGGCGGTCAGTTTCGTTTTTTCTGTAAAAAGGAAATCGTATGCAAATCCAACATTTACCAATGAAGGCAATTCATATTTTTCTGAACGCTGATCAACAGTCAATGAAGACGACCCGGAAGACGAAGAAGGAATCGAAGCTGTTATGGAAAGACCATCGCCACGGTAACGCATTGGGGGTCCAACGTTGCGAAGGGTAATTCCGAAACGCACATTGTCCTTTTCACCTGTGATGTAGCGAATTCCAGCATCAAACGAAACGCCCTGAGAACGCACATTGTAAATCGCTTCACTAACCAAACGCACAGTAAGACCTCCATAGATACTATTGGAGAATCCTTTGGCGTATGACAAACCGATGTTGGTATAGTTTGGTGAGAAAGTTCCGATGCCACCTTCTGGAAGATCAGTTTCAGTGATAGAAATATCTCCGAAGTTCATATTGGTTACAGAAATTCCCAGTGCACCACTTTCGCCCACTTTTTGGGCAAAACCAACGGCATTGATCTTAATACCGGTTCCTACCAGGTATTGGTTATTCGAGAAAATCAAATCCGTTTTGCGAACGAAGGCGAGTCCGGCAACATTCAGAAAGGAAGCTTCCGCTCCATTTACAGATGCCATACCCGAATTGGCCAGGCCTGCACTTCGCGCCCATGGATTGATCAATAAATGCCCTGCACCTGCAGAACCGGCACGATCTGGATTACCCGCAATGGCAGATACTCCTGTTATCAAAATCGCGCTTGCTAGTATTAAAAGCTTTTTCATAAGCTGAAATTTCTATGGATTACGTATTCGTTTAGAAGTTGTCGAGGTCAATTGGTCTCATCACACCAAACCATTTGAGCACCTTTTCGCCCACATTCGGAACATCCACATGGATGATGTATGTACCGCTGGCGATCGGTATGTTCTTATGATTTTTCAAATCCCAGTCCAATGAAGTAAGAGGATCCGCTTTATTGAATTGGCGAACGCGCGTACCATTTAGATCATAAATTGAAACTGTGCAGACTTCTGGAAGATTTGTGATCTTCACACGGTTGTCGAGCTTACTGGTTTCATATGAACTGAATGCATAGTATGGATTAGGAACAACATTGATAATATCCAAAACACTTTCCAGAGTTGTGCCATCATTGGTAATTGCTTCCAATCCGCGTGTACTGAATGTGTAGAGGTTATTCCAGTTGTTTTGAGATTGACTAACGGTTGCATCCAACATCATATTTTCAGGAGAATACCTCGCGTAGGGCTTAGCTACACGCAAACGAAGGCGCAAATCTGTTGGGATCAATCCCTCTTCAGGGCTGAGCAATGGATACTCAGGATTTACAAGTCCCGAACCAACCCAAGAGCAACTCTCAAATAAGTTTTTATGTTCCGATTCATTGAAATTGTCTTCATTCGACAAAATAGAATAGGCAAATGCTCCCTGATCATATCTTCCAGAAAATTCACCCGCTTCTTCTTCTTCAAAAACGGAATTCTTGAAAATATAAATCCAGTGCTGACCAGCCATCAGGAATTGAGTGCCAATATCACTGCCGATCCGTGAGCTCGGATTCCAGAGCATATCGCGGCCATTTTCACCAGCCAGCCAGGAATCTTCACCAAAGGCCATATTGAGGCGTTCACCTGTACCCACATCAATTACATAGCCTGGGAACCAACCCATGCCATATGAACCAACCAGATCACCTTCTGAGGCGTTGTAGCCATCCTGACCAGCATATCGGCCATTCTTGTCTACAGAAGGATGATCCCGAACCATCATTTTATTTGGATTATAGCTCGTACCTTCATCGTCACTCATCAAAGCCTCATCTGGTTGCATTTCAAGAACCGGACAACGCGTCCATTTGCTCTTGTCAGAAGTAAATACAACATCTACGTTGTTAAGCCCTGAAATAGAGCTCACAAAATTATTACCGCCTGATAAGTCTCCTTCGAGACCCTCAATAACCGGCGCGGTAGAGTTGTACCATTTCGTAACACCGGCTTCCGTAATCTCAGCGCTGAAACCAGCAAGGCAATATGGAGACCATGTTCCTTGCAGAACAGTTTCGTAGACCTCGTTTTCATCCAGAAAATCATTTCCACGATCGTAGTCATCATAAGTGGATTCACTTTCAGGAACGTCTGCCGGAGAGGTAAGTGAACCTGCACGAATCCAGTTCATAGGTGAAAGCCCATCAATGTCAGGTATACCGATGTACCATGGTTTAGATTGATCTTTGAAATCATAGCTGGAGCTCAAGAGTTCTGTGTATAGTTTCAAAGGCTCACCCGCTTCAGTTAGGTATTCGTATTGGCCCCAGTTGATGCTGATTCCATATTTTACAATCACATCTTCGCTGGCGGTATTAAATGCCTGATACGTATTGTAAACATCGCCAGTGGTTAGATTCGTAAGTCTCCATGTCATCGAGTCCTCGTCAAATTCATTGAGGGTATCAATCAATGCCAATTGGAAATCCGCAGCCGGAACACGAAGTGGGTCAACAATTTTGATGTCAACCGGACCTGCACCCGGAGCGTATACCAATTGTTCAGCGCTGTAATCAGAAAGTATTTCCGCCTCACTTGCAGCCGAAATGGTCATTTCATTGCGATGATTTCCTTTACCTTCAATACGAGTAATAACAACGCCATCACCGTAGTTCGATTGAGAAATGGTTCCTCCATTTTCAGGGGTAACATTGTGCGGAATAGCCTTAATCACTGGTACTTCACCCACGGCACCTTTCCGTGAAGAAATGAACAACTGATCCTGACCACGCTGTAATTCAACATTGTAATCCTGGTAGTTATTGTACCCATATGCAACGGCCATGAAATAATAGGTCTTGTGGTTTATGAGGGTGGCACTTCCTGTTGCAAAAGCATCTTCAGTAACACGGAAAGAGCGCACAATACCGGTATTATCACCCTGAACCATCAATGTTGGAACGATTTGTTCAGTGGTCTGATCTTTTACATAGTTCACAATTTGAGAAATTCCATTTTCAACATCACATTGACCAATTAAACGGGCTTTCTCGATATCGGTAAGATCGTTGCTACCTACCTGAGCGTTCGCCAACTGATAGACCAAATATCCTTCAAAATTATAGCTACGCTGCTCTTGACTAAGCAATGTACCATCACTCAGTTCTTCAGGAATTCCAGGATCAAATTCTGTATATTCTTCCTTGTAGTTATTCGAAATACTATTTTCATTGCTCAGCATCAAAATGATTTCACGGTCCAATTCCTGAACAGTAACGTCTGGGGCATCTGGTCCTGAAACCAATTCAAAACAATTGTCGAAAAGTGATTGTGCTTTATCGTCTGCTTCACGCATCAAATCAATGCTGGCAAGTGGCCCACCCGAATTGGTGCGGGCCCATACAACACCGACAGTAATATTGTTGTAGTCTCCTGGTTGCAGGGTAAATGGACCAGCGGACTGGATAAATCGACGGTCACCAGCTGGGTTGTTAGAAGATTCCTCTGTCCAAAAAGGAATATCAACACCGTGTGAACCCCAATGCAAAGGATCCGAATCACCCGGGAACATATAGTCGCAAGGAGTATTGGCCAACACACCGGCTCCGCTTACACCGTTGCCACCGCAAAACATTTGCTGACCATTTTTCCAGATACCACGCAGATAATTATAATAGTGAACGGCCGTGCTTGGATCACCGTTGATTGGATTGGTTCCAATGTTGTAGTAAACGAAACGGCGCATACCGAAACGTTCGTTATCACCGGTTTTTCCATCGCCATAACCAATACCCAAACCTTTGTAAGGAATACCAAGTGAATCTTCTGCATGGATAATATTTTCAGTCAATGGATTGTCTCCACCATCTTCATCCTGATAAGGTCCTTCAAAGAAGTCGACACCCACTGCAGGAGGATTCTCCCCATACCCAGGTGAAGTCGAAACCGGTTGGTCGTCGTTATCACCATTGTAGCAATAACCCAAACCGCGCTGAACGTCACAACCAACATAGTCGTCGGTGCTATTGCCCAGATCACAGTCAACCCATGAACCGAAATAGGTATTGGTAAGTGTTTGAGTTCCCTGATTGATCAAAACATAGTTGAGGAAAGTCATATTGTTTACCTCATCATTTGTATTGAAAGCAAATGCCTGAGCGCGGATTTCCATGCCGATTGGTTGTCCCTGAGACTCGGTATGCACATTTCCTTTATCATTGAAAATCCAGTAATAAGTTTGGTCACCAAAAAGAGGAACAACACTCTGTGCATCGCGACTGGCACAATCCTGTTCTCTTAAGAAGTCATACCATGGATAGTCACCATTTTCCGGATCGTAAACACCAATCTGACTGGATGCATATTCATAATAAGGTGCCAGGTAATAATCCTGACCAGCGCCAGTATTACCGTGCGCTATGTAGTCAAAGAAATAGCCGGGAATGGTATAACCATCAGGGAAAATTTCATCAATTGTAGCCTGGGATGCACCTTGAGAGATAAGATCAAAATACTGGCGATGGCGCTGAGCGTCCTGACGAAGCGTTACCGTAAACTGGTCATACGCTTCACAAGTAGCCTCGGTAACCTCGGCAGAACCATCGTTGGTAAGAGGACCAGGCCAGAAGTCATTTCCATCTGCGCGGAAAGTAACTGCCGCCAATTTCAACTGCTGATCAGGAGATAGACCACCCAACCACAATGCACCCGAGTAGATGGATGAAACTTCATCATCTTCCTCCGATTTCGGTTTCGGCACTACATAAGCAGCGCGGCTATTGGCACGATCCTGCCACATCGATCCACCCGTTTCAATACGGGCCCGAACGTTGTTCCACTCCAGATCGCGAATACCGGTGGCCGGTGCACATGCTGCTGCGCGTGTGCCTTCAGCCTGGAGGTTGTCGCCTGGATGAGCAACTCCTCCTCCACCGCTGTTAGCGCCCATATATCGCAAAGCGCTGCCATGTGTAGAAATAATTAATGCGAGTACTGCCAGTGTGCTTTTAAGAAATGTTTTTATCATCTTAATGGCTATTGAGTTTTAAAATTCAAATTAGAAGTCGAAACGGATACCCAAACGAATTTGTCTTGGAGCGCCGAGATTGTAAGGGTTATTTGCGTACATGCTGTAATAATTGCGGAAACCGTCTGGCGAATTCTGATTATTGATCACCTGCTGGTATTGAGCAGACGCGAGATAACCATCATCATCAGGTGTACCGGTAAAGCGATATACTCCAAAAATATTCCTGGTGTTAAACACATTTGTAATCCAGAAGTACACGTTGAGGTTAGCCGTTTTCTGTTTGTCGCCTTCCTTTCCGAATTTGAGAGCAAAATTGCGGTCAACATTCATATCCACTGTGAAGGACCAGGGCAGGCGTGCACCGTTGATGGAACCTTCGGTACTTGGTGAAATTTCACCGGTGATCGGATATGCGAATACAGCAGGTGTATAAGGTGTTCCGCTACCCAGATTTGCAATCAGGTTGGCACCTGTATTTGCGAAAATCTGTTTGCCAAACCAAACAGGACCGTTGTAGTCTGCGCCACCGCCATAGCGATAATCCACAGTGGTTACAATGCGGTGACGTTGGTCATAACTAAATGGAGTTACTGTGCGAAGGTTTGGAAGACCGGCATTGATCAAAGCGGTTTGCGATTGTGACGAAGAACCAGTACCATCAGCAAATTGTAAAGTGTAGGAAGCTTTTAACTGAATATTTCCTGTTCTGCGAAGGTCGTATGTCATGGTCAAGCCTTTTACCGTTCCAAAGTCGATATTGTCAAAAGCATTGTAAGAACTTGGATAAGCACCAACGAATCTTCTGATCTGTGTTTGATTTCTCAACTCGCGATAGAACGCCTCAATTTTCAAAGATGAACTGCGCGATAAAACCTGTTGGAAACCGAGTGCGTAGTCTGTAGTGCGTTCTGGTTTCAAAGCCGGATTGGTAATCGTCACGTTGCGGTTTGTCATATAGAGATAATCAACCGGATTAAATCGGTTGAACTCTGTTGGACGCTGTGTCAATACATCGTAGTGTGCAAAAAACGTAGCTTCATCTGAAATAGGGAAAGAGAAAGCGACACGCGGCATAATATTCACGGCAGGATCGTAATCTTTGAAAGCACCGCTGGTAAGAGGTGCATCCGGATCAACTTTTAGAAGTGGATTGATTTTACCGTTGGAGAAAATAGATGCAGGATCGCTTACAATCTGACCTTGTGAATTGTACCATGTATTGCCATCGCGATAACCTTTGATAGCGGTTGGATTGTCAACATCATCTACGTATACAACATAATCAGATCCAATATTGGAAGGGTGAGTCACTGAGTTGTCACCAACACGTGATGTTTCACCCACTGTATAAGCTTCGCTGATCACATAAGGATCCTTCGGAACAGGTTGGTTGGCATCGTATCGGTCAACACGCACCCCAACGTTGAAGATCAAATCGTCGAAAGCAAATTTGTCCATGATGTAGCCCGAAGTGTAGATTGGCTCAAACGCTCCGATAGGACGTGTGTAATAGGTATTATCGCCCAGCGTCTTTGTGTCGTTGAAGAAATCCTCGATGGTTGGTTTTTTTCCACGAACGCGGGCACCGGTGTGATCGTAACCATAATAAACGATCGCACTGTTGCCTTGATTAAACAAATCATCTGGTCCAAACATATCTATTGACAGGAATTCTGGATCAAGATTATCGGTATTGATGAAATCACCACCATTTGGATCAAGGCCAAGAGCCTGACGGAGATTGTAGTCAAATTCGAATTGACCATCACCAACGAGGGGATTGAAATACACGTAATACTCAGTACCAATATTTACTGCTGTTGAGTCAAAACCGGTATTGTCCAACTCGGCAGTATGCGAGTTTGTATACAAACGGGCAAGTGTCCATAATCCAACAGGTGAAACCCCATAAAGAGCATCCTTGCGTTGTTCATATTCAAAACCCAATTGAATGGCATGATCGCCGATATCTGCAGAACCCATACCAGAAACGCGGAACTGACCAGTGCGGCTGCGCTGGTAATTGTTGTTCTGTGTACCGAGGTAATTATACAGGTTGTATGTCTGAGTTGGGCTGTTACCATTGATCAAACCGTTTCCAGAAAGAATATTTGTTAATGAAGCATATGGGCTTTCATTGATGTCTTCAGCAACACCCGCGTTAATAAAAACCTGGTTCGGGTCTGAAATTAAGTTACCCTGTTCGTCCTGAATTTGTTGAAGCGCAAAATCATAGAAGGGATCGTTTTGGAAAAGACCAAAATACTGCTGGGTCATGGCAGCCAAATCAGGATTGAATGTTGAAGGAGTAAAAATAACGTTCACATCCTGAACACCTGATTGGCGGAAATAAGCTCCATTGTATTCGTATGTATTACCGCGATATAGATCAAAATAACCAACGTGGCCGTATTTGAAAAGATCATCCTTGTGGGTATCATCCTGACGCAGACGGAAAGTGCTGCTATAGTCGACCATCACAGAATAGAATACATTCTTGAGAACTGCTGATGCAGAACCGTCGCCTTCATCCGAAGAATTTTTAAACCGCTGACTGAACTTCAAATAACCTCTCCAGTCCAAATCGGTAGCCTGTTGGTTATTATCCCAGTTCATGATCAAATTGTCATATGAAAATTCGTGCGCCCTGCGGAAAGCAGCGGTTCCACCAAGTGTCAATGTCGAATTATCTGATGCATTGAGGTCCAATTTGGCAACAAGGTTTGCAGACCTGTCGCGCGTATTCAAACGGGTTTTAATCTTTTCAAAACTATCGCTTTGAAGAAAATCGGCATTGTACAGTGCTCCATTCACATCACCATCTTCTTCTACATTGACGCGTAAGGGATTTCGAAGTAACTCTTCACGAACTTCATCCTTCATTCTATACATACCACCATAAGCAGGACCCGGGTCAACTATATCTGTGTAGTTTCCAGAAATGAAGAATCCAAGAATTGGACGTTCTTTTCTTCCTGCCGAATCTTTCTTGAAGAGAATAGGACCTGAAAGTGAGCCTTCCACCAGATTGTAACCATAGTGGTCGAGACCAATGGCTTTGTCACCACTTTTAAAACCAGAAGTGATAACTTCAATACCACCAGTATATTTTGCAGAAGAATTTCTAAGCGAAATATTTACTACACCACCGGTAACGTCACCAATATTGGCTGGAACACCACCGGTAATTACAGAAACCTCTTCAATAGCAGATTTCGGCAAAGAGGTTGAACCACGCACTTTAATACCATCAATGTAGACCCAGGTAGAACCCTCACGCGCACCGCGGATTGAAATACCATTTCCTGTATCAGTGGCACCGGCAACTGTTGTAGCCAATCCAAGGGCGGAGCGGCTCGGCATATTGCGTATTTCTTCGCGGGTGATTGTACCACCTGAAGAGCCTCCATCCTTATCAATCAGTGGAACTTTGTATTCCACGATTTCCACGGTGGTAAGTTCCACTCCAGCCGTGAGGTCGCAATTGATCTCTGTGAATTTTCCCGACTTCACAACAACGCCCGAAATGGTTTGAGGTTGGTAACCCACCATCTGGAAATTGACGTCGTAGGTACCCGGATCAACTGGTTTGATATTGAATTTGCCATCGATATCCGAGGTACCGCCGTTTACCGTATTTCCATTCAAATAGACGATAACCGTCACAAAAGGAAGGGTTTCCTTGTTGTCTTTATCCCGAACAGTTCCGGTTATTGAACCGCTGTTGGTCTGGCTGAAGGCGCTACCGGTAAGGGCAAATGCGAGTAGAATAAATGCGTAAAATTTTTTCTGCATAGCAGATGTATTAAGGATTTTACAAAACAGGTTAAAAACTCAGGTGGTCGCGAAAATAGAAATTCTTAGATTCTTTTAACGATTTTCCTAAATTTTGGTAAGGCGCGCAAAGAACTCCGAATTTCGCTTTCATTGCAAATCATTTTTTCAATTGACTGCACATTTTCATCGAAACTGAAATTTTCATGACCAAATTTACGTTGTCTGCCCGCTTATTGCTTCAAAACTAGGCACGACAAAACCCGATTTGTATACAGGTCAAGTTGAGAATAGCACCTTTAGAAATAGCCAATTAACTGGAAACCACTAGTTCAAGCGTTTTTTTCGAAACCAGCGTTTGTACCAGGGGATATCCTTGCCCCACGAGTGTTTTTCTGCGCGACGTAGATTCTTTTTCATGCGCTTCTGGGTGGCTTTGTCCTGATTTTTAGTATGATAGTTCTTCTTGGTTACGTATTCCTTTTGTTTATTC
The DNA here is from genome assembly GCA_046153915.1 of Flavobacteriales bacterium. Lineage (GTDB taxonomy): Bacteria > Bacteroidota > Bacteroidia > Flavobacteriales_D > Sanyastnellaceae > JANNVZ01. Next base: position 3,851 of record JBJXFC010000173.1, on the reverse strand, counting down.
TCCATATTGGCGCGTTCCTGATCCTTCGCATTTTCTGGAGTCACCTGATTTTCTTGCTTGGAAGGATTCTTTCTTTCCTTTTGACCATGCACCATTCCACTGGAAATCAGGATGGAAAAAATAATCAGGAGAAATCGCAACAAGTTCATGGGTGTGGAACGCAGTTATGGGTAGAATTCGTATGAAAACTTGGTAATTGTGATATCGTTGCTTTGAATATCGTGATCCAGGAAAGCTTCGATAAGCATGGTTTCAGTGTACAAAATTTCTACCTCACGCACTTTTTTGCCAGATTCCTGGTATTCCACCTTGGTCAGATTCCCAAGTTTATCGTAAGCAAAGGTTTCAATTTTTACCTGGCTGGATAAATTATCGCGTGTTTCAATTTTGCTGATCCAGCCGTGTTCTTCGTACGAATAACTTCTTGTAGTTGTTCTTCCACTCATCACAAGTTCTTCTACTTCGCTCACCAGATATCCCATTTGATCTCTTGTGATGGTAAGGTTGCTGTAGTGCAATCCATAGTTGTTGTAGTTGCTCCTCTTCCACACGCCTGAGCCTGCTTCAACCCACTTGAAAGTTTCCGAATTGATATTGATGGTTTGTCCGGGCTCCAGTTTGCCCTTTTCAACAGACACGTTTTCCGCCTTTCCATAATCCAGCCTGGTCAAATGGCCGTCGGAGTCATAGTTGAACTGAGTTGTGAAATAGCCCTTGGTGCCATTCTCTTTGCGCTCTTCCACTTCACCGGTTTGATTGCGCTTGTATTCTATTGTTAGGCTATCCACAATCGACAATATAGAACTCACCTTGTCGAGTTTGTGCAATAATCCAACCTCGTTAAAACGATAGACGATCAAGTCCGGCTTGCTTTCAATGGGGCGATTGGTGCGTTTTACACTGCACTGGCCTGTCATCGACTTGATTTTATTCTGCCAGAGAAATTGCTGATTGTAAAACATCTCTTCTTTAAAAGCATTGCCCAATCTATTGTCGATGATTTGAGCGGAAGCATTTCCCGTAGAGAACAGAACCAAAAAAAGAGTTGCCAGATTGACAACAATAATCTGAATAAACAGCGATTTGAAAAATGACATCAATTGGATTGTATGAGTTTCATTGCTTCCTCCTTTGTTTTTACCGGTGGCAGGCAATGGCTTTGCGTGCAAACATAAAATACAGTTTGTTGACTGAAACGTCCTTTAAAAACAGGCAATGAACTTTCATTTGTTAAAGGCAACGCCATACAATTGGGATGATAGTTCGAGTGCCAATCCTGAAGGGTTTGAGCGACGTCTGTCCCACTTATGACAACCTCAAAGTGATTGTATGCTTCTTGCATCATTGAATTGAGCCAATTGGAATATCCACTAGCAAAATCAATCATCGGGCCAAGTTGTGATTCCATCTTCGACGCTCTAACGCGAAGATGGGGTTGATCAAATACGGTGGCCAGTTTTTTCAGCAGTCGAGCAAGAGCACTATTGGCTGCCGGAATTACATTGTCCTGAAATTCCTTTTTGCGCGTAATGAGCTTTTCACCAATTGACGAAGTGTAAAAACACAACCCTTCGGTTTCATCACCAAACAATTCAAGTGCCTTTTCTGCAAGTTGCAAAGCTGTTTGTGCAAAGGACTCATCACCCGTTATTTCGAAGACTGCAAAAAAACCGTCGGCGATAAAAACGTAATCATCCAGAAAACCTTCAATGGTCGACTTACCGCTGGTGTGAATGTGATACAAACTCAAATCCTCGCGCACATAACCTTTTTGAATACCCGCGATCGTCTGCAAAGCAATTTCACGATATCCATTTTGGGGCAATGCTTTGTGAGCCTCGCACAACGCAGTAACTGCAAGACCATTCCACGAAGCAATGCATTTAAAATCCAAACCAGGCCTCACACGTTCAGATCTTTTTGAAAGAAGTTTTTTTTGAATTGCGTCAATTCTTACTCGCAAATCATCTAATTCTAGTGTATGTCTAACGGCAAATTCCTCATCCGTTTCTGAGCGCAATAGAATATTGTTTCCATGTTCCCAATGCGCCGCACCACCAAGATTATAATACATTGATGCGAGTGCGAATTCTTCACCCAAAATTTCCTCTACTTCCTCTTCCTTCCAAACATAAAATTTTCCTTCTACACCTTCACTATCCGCATCCAGTGCAGCATAGAACAACCCAGAATCTGATCTCATTTCGCGCAACAACCAATTGATGGTCTGTTCAATAATGTCTTTGTAGAGAGCGGCATTAAACTGACGATACGCTTTTGAATACAACGAAATCAATTGCGCATTGTCATAGAGCATTTTTTCAAAGTGGGGTACTTTCCAGATATCGTCTACACTGTAACGTGAAAATCCGCCACCAATCTGATCGTAGATTCCACCCAGTGCCATTTTCTCCAAAGTGAGATGCACAAAATCAAGAATGCTCTGATCATTATTCAAAACCGCATAATCGAGCAGGAATTCCCAATTGTTTGGCATCGGAAATTTGGGGGCTTTCCTTGCACCACCATGCAATTGATCCCAGTACTTGCTCCAGTGCTCAACTTTTTGTCGAATGAAATTTTCGTCAGCTTTATTTTGAGATATGTCAACCGAAACACCATTTAGTTTATCGAGGCCTTCCTGAAGTTGTGTTGCATAATCGATAACTTTTCCGCTTTCCGTTTTATAAAGATCAACTAAATTTTCGAGAATATTGATCCAATTCTTCTGTGGAAAATAAGTACCGCCAAAAACAGGACGCCCATCAGGTAAAGTAAAAACATTGAGAGGCCATCCACCCTGACTGCCCATGAGATGCACGGCATCCATATACACCTGATCGATATCGGGGCGTTCTTCCCGATCCACTTTGATGCACACAAAATGGCGATTCATGATTTCCGCAGATTCAAAATCTTCGAAGACTTCATGTTCCATTACATGACACCAATGGCAGGCACTGTAGCCTATGCTCACCAATACCAATTTGTTTTCATTGCGGGCTTTTGACCACGCTTCATCATTCCACGCAAACCATTCAACAGGATTGTTTTTATGTTGGAGCAGGTAAGGGCTCGTTTCTTTGGAAAGTAAATTCATTTCACTTCGGTTTTTTGCGAAGTTTGAATGCTTGTATCAATCATATCCATGTCAAAAACGTGTGCGATTTTTTGCTTGAGAATGGATTTCACTTCTTCCATATCAAGGGTACGACCAAGCTCCAGGTGCATAGATGTAACTGCTTTGTCTGCAATGCCGCAGGGAATGATATTCTTAAAGTAATTGAGATCTGAATTTACGTTGAAGGCAAATCCGTGCATGGTAACCCAGCGACTGCATTTTACGCCAAGTGCGGCAATCTTTCTGGCCTTTGAAGGATTGGTTTCATCGAGCCAGACACCGGTTAATCCATCAATTCTACCGGCTGCAATTCCATATTCCTTTAAAGTGAGAATGATGGCTTCTTCGAGATAACGCAGATACTTGTGGATATCGGTAAAAAAATGATCCAGATCGATGATGGGATAACCCACAATTTGACCTGGACCGTGGTATGTAATATCACCACCGCGGTTGATGGCGTAAAAGCTGGCATCTACCTCTTTCAAGGCTTCTTCATCCAAAAGCAAATTGGCGAGATCTCCACTTTTTCCGAGAGTATAGACGTGAGGATGCTCAACAAAAAAGAGATAATTTTCTGTTGGAGTCTGCTCTGCTTCTGGCTTGTTTCTGTTATCGAGTTTTTGCTGACCTGTGCGATTAAAAATACGCTCCTGCAAATCCCAGCAGGTTTTGTAATCCATCAGACCAAGATCCTGAAAAAGCACTGTTTTATTTTTCGACTGACTCA
>JBJXFC010000155.1:0-48858 GCA_046153915.1 Flavobacteriales bacterium | reverse complement strand
CTCAGCACTTCTTCGTAGAGTTTTTCTCCGGGGCGAAGTCCGGTAAATACGATTTCGATATCTCTCCCCTCTTCCATTCCGCTCAATTTGATCATGTTTTTGGCGAGGTCAATTACGCGCACACTTTCTCCCATATCAAAGGCAAATATCTCTCCTCCATGCCCCATCGCGCCTGCTTCGAGCACCAGTTGAACAGCTTCCGGAATAGTCATAAAAAACCGCGTCACTTCGCGGTGGGTTACCGTAACCGGTCCGCCAGATTCAATCTGCTTTTTGAAAAGAGGAATCACCGATCCATTGGATCCAAGTACATTTCCAAAACGCGTTGTGATATAAGCGGTCTTCGAATTTTTGTTTTTCGATTGCACATAAATTTCACCGATGCGTTTGGTACAGCCCATGACACTTGTAGGATTAACGGCCTTATCCGTGCTGATCAATACAAATTTCTCCACACCAAATTCGTCTGCAAGATCTGCCATGATTTGTGTGCCTTGCACATTCGCTAAAACGGCCTCACTTGGATTGTTCTCCATCAAAGGCACATGTTTATATGCGGCAGCGTGGTATATGATCTGCGGACGGAAATAATCCATCATGCGTCGCATACGGTCCACCTGCCTAACATCGCCCATCACAATTTCGCATTGTCCCATCCTATCAGAATTGCGCAATTCGGTTTCCAATTCATACATGGGAGTTTCGGCCTGATCAAGCAAAATAATTTTGGCCGGTCCATAGGCCAAAACTTGCCTTACCAACTCGCTGCCAATGCTGCCTGCTGCACCGGTAACAAGTACCACTTTGTTTTTGATCTGTCCGCGAACAGATGCGCTGTCCAATTTTATGGCCTCGCGACCGAGCAGATCTTCGATACGGATATCGCGTATCTGGCGCAGGCTCAATTGGCCTCCGATCCATTGTCTTACCGGAGGGATATTGCTCACCTTGACATTGTGCCTAAGAGCATTGTTGATGATTTCCGCTTTTCGTCTGGTATCAATTCCGGGAATGGCAATGATGATTTCATCAACCTTATTGGTACTAAAAAACTCTTCTAGTTTTTGAGTAGAATAGATACTCGCCCCTTCCAACTTCTTGCCGCTTTTAGTTGTATCATCGTCAATGAAGGCAATAACCTCCATACCCGAACGCGAATCACGGTCGATGGTACGTTTGGTAATAAGACCGCTTTCTCCGGCACCATAAATAGCCACTCTCTTTTGCGCTGAGCCCGGGTTTTTTAATTCCATATAAAGCACCTTCACCGCTACCCGGCTTACTACCATGGCAAATAAGGTAATCAGGTATTCGAGAATGATGATACTGAATGGGACAAAAAAGACTCCATCGAAAAGTTTGAAACGAACAAAGTTGAGGATTCCAAACAAAATGGTTCCTCCAGTGAGCACAACAAAAATGCGCTGCGTATCCTGAGTACTTGTATAACGGATGATGCCGGCGTAGGTCTTGCCTATCATGAATGATAGAATTCTTACTCCGAACAATACCGGAATAAATGCAACAGCTAAACGGATCTCGGCAGCGGGTGGCTTAAACTCAAAACGAACCAGATACGCAGTTATAAATGCGAAAAAACAGATGGAAACATCTATGAGAAAGATAAGCCACCTAGGTGTATTTTTTGTCGGTAAAAACAAATTGAAGCAGGTTTAAAACCGCATTTCGAGGCGGCTTCAGGGTGCGAAAGTTCTTAAACTTTCAGGTTCAATCAAATTCCGTCTGAATTTTTATACCTGATCTTCTGTTCAATCTACCCAATCTGCCACAAAAACGTTGGTATCGCGGGTGCGCCCATTGCGGCGGTTGCTGCAGAAAGAGACGCGTTTTCCATCCGGAGAAAACATGATAAAAGAATCGAATTGTTTATCGAAAGTAACTTGCTCCAAACCGGTGCCATCTAAATTGACCATAAACACATTAAACGGAAAACCGATGGCACTCTTGTGATTGCTGCAGAAAAGAATCTTTTTTCCTCCCGGATGAAAATAAGGTGCCCAATTTGCCTTGCCTAAGTTGGTTACCTGTTGCACATTGCTGCCATCGGCATCTGCAACAAAAATCTCGAGATTGGTAGGTTCAACCAGATTTTGAGCCAATAAATCGCGGTATTTTTTCACTTCATCAATAGTCTTAGGTCTGGAAGCCCGCCATACAATTTTTTTTCCATCAGGAGAAAAGGCGGCACCACCATCGTAACCCAAGGTGCTTGTAAGTTGTTTTACGTTGGAACCATCGATGTCCATTACATAAAGATCCAGATCACCATTTCGGGTGCTGGTGAAAATGATTTTATCGCCTTTAGGAGAAACAGTGGCCTCAGCATCATATCCAGGTGCATTGGTAAACTGCCTGATAATCTTTCCATCCAAATCCGATTCAAAAATATCGTACTCAGTATAGATTGGCCATACATAACGACCTCCTTCTTTTACGGGCACAGGAGGACACGAATCCATCTTCAGGTGTGTGCTAGCGTAAAGAATAGACTTGTCGCCCGGCATAAAAAAACTGCATGTAGTGCGGCCTTTCCCAGTACTTATTAATTTGCGTTTTGAACTATCTGGTTGTGCCTTTGTATCCAAAACAAAAATCTGATCACATCCAAGTCCCCAATTCGGATTATCGCTCTGGAAAATCAGCTTATTGCCATTGAAGCTCCAGTAGGCCTCAGCATTGTTGCCTCCATAGGTGAGCTGTTTTACATTTTTGAAATGTTTTTCCTCCGGATAATGGATGGGTTCATCTGTTGAAGCATTTAATACTTCGACCGAAGATGTCGCTACTTCCTTCTTCGGAGAGCAAGCAAAAAAAACAAGTGCAACGGTTAAAGTACCGAGTTTCAAAATCGTATTCATGGGCAATTAAACTTGCGGCGAATATGGTTCCCAACTTTAGGGTGATTGTCTGATAAATGTCAAAGGCCGCTATGACAACGATAGGCTCATTTCTCTACACCTTTCACGCAAACGCTTAAATTTCACATATTTACATGGCAAATCATCGTTAATCGTCTATTTCAAGATAGCCCCAGTCTTCAAATTGGAAGACATTGGAGCAAAAAAATGATGCTCGCATGCAGCAAATGCAAATAGGTATCATCATAGATTCGGAGTTTGTGAGAATTCCAAATAAAAACCTCCTTTTCTGCAAGGAAAGGCATAAAACCAAATGATTTTCTGAATACCTGGAGCGACATTGTAGCAGGGTGCATTCGTGGTGATCACGCCACGCAATGTGAGGCCTATCGCAGATTATGGCGAATGGTATTTCCCTCTGTTCACTATATACTCAAGAACAGAGAAGAGGCAGAGGATGTGATGCAGGAGAGTTTGATTAAAGGTTTTGAGAAATTAAAAGAGTTAAAAGATCCTGAAAAATATCCGGGATGGCAAAAACAAATCAGCGTAAGACATGCGCTGGGTAAATTGAGACAGAAAAAACAAATGTCGGCTTTGTTTAACGAAGTAAAGGATGAAAGCGAGGAAGAACCCATCAACGAATTACTTCACATGGATATTCAACTCGTACATCGCAAACTGGAGTTGATGCCCGAAGGATACAGGTTGACCGTGCGTCTGCATCTATTGGAAGGCATGAGCCATGAAGAAATTGGTGAATCGTTGGGAATAGCCTCAAGTACCTCAAGGTCTCAATACTGCAGAGCCATTGCACGATTAAAAAGAGAATTATTAGAAGAATATGAAAAGCAGATTTGAAGAAGAGTTAGAAAGAGTTTTGGGTTCTTCTGAAAGCACATCAGAACCATTGCCCGGTCACGAAGAACGCTTTGAAATGCGTTTACTTCGTCAAAAGGAAGAACATAAAATGCGTCGCATGCCCCGCTGGCCCTGGATTGCCCTGGCCGCAGCCTGCATCGCCGGAGCCATTGTTACCATTTCAATACGGGAAATCAGCAATACCAATGAAGTAGCCGAATCGATGAAACTAAGTGAAGTTTCGCCTGATATGGCCGAGGTAGAGCAGTTTTACAATCAACGCATTCAGGTTGATTTCAGCTCGCTAAATCAAGGCGATGCCAGAATCAAGCGTTTTATGGAAGACATGAAAAAACTTGACGAGGAATATGCGAGCCTGGAAAAAGAACTTGCCAGAAATTACTCGAATGAACGAGTGGTGAAAGCCATGATCACCAACTATCAATACCGTTTGCGAATTATGGAACACTTGCAGAAATACATCGAAATACAAAACGAATTAAGTACATCAAATCATGAAGAACAGCCCATTTCTTAAGTCAATCGCCCTGGTTATTCTTATTTCTGCAGCTTCCGTTGTGCAGGCAGAAGTCTATTACAAAGAGATCCGCAAATCAGTGAAGGTGAATTCCACTGTGCGTCTGGACATGGATATTGACTATGCCGATGTGAATATTGTAACCTGGGATCAGGGCACAATTGAAATTGTTGTAAAACAAAACGTTGATTCAAAATCAGAAAACAGAGCCAACGAAATCTTTGAAAATATGAGAGTCAATGTGACTGAAAGTGCCGACCTCGTGGGACTTGAAGTGAGCATGGGCAGTTATAGTTGCAGTGGTAAAACAGAATCTTATTCCATCCATGTGGAAATTAAAATGCCCGCAGCAGGCACTGTTGACGGAGATATTTCATTCGGAAACATTTACATTTCTGATCTCAAAGGCCCTTTCGAAGCCAAGGTAGAATATGGCAATATCTCGGCTCAAAATCTTTTTTCGAGCAACAATGATCTCGAAGTTGCATTTGGAAATGCCGATATCAAGAATACCAATGGCGGCGATTTCGAAAATCAATATGGCAATCTCGAAATCAAAAAACTGAGTGGCAGCGCAGAAATTAAATCTGAATTTGGCAACCTAGAAATAGACCTTGTTTCGAAGGAAGTAAAAACGCTGGAAGTCACCATTCAATACGGCGATGCTGATATTGAACTCGCCTCTGATTTTTCGTGCAGTTTTGAAATAAACTCGAGTTATGGCGACATCGAAATGCCTTCAACTGTGAAAACCACCAAATCGGAATCAGATTACACCAACAAAAAGCTCTCCGGAACCATTGGCAATGGCGGAAGCAGCCGTCTCGAAATAAACAACGACTTCGGCAATGTGGAAGTAGATATCGACGAAAACTAATTGTCAAAGTAACGGATAACAAAAAAAGCAAGTAGAGTGCGATAGTCCTTTTTTACCATGAGGACGCAAAAAAACCCGATGTAAGGCCATCGGGTTTTTTAATTTATACCTTGACTTAGTTTATCGCATCACCGCGCAATTCGCGAAATCTTTTGCGCGCCTCAATGACATATAAACTATCGGTAAATTCGATAATTAACTTTTCGTACAATTCCATTGCTTTTGCATTGTCCAGAAAAATGTACTGATTCATTTCTGCCAGTTTAAACAAGGCATCATCAGCAGTAATATCAGTGAAATGGAATTCAAGCACGTTTTGATAAAGTGCTTTTCCCTCTTCATACTTCCCCTGTTTCATATACATGGAAGCCTGCAACATCTTAATTTCATCTGTAAGTGTATGCCCCGGAAAATTGGTCAGGATAGAATCCAGCGTTGTATTGGCTTCATCAAAACGATTCTGGTAAGCCAAAAGATCCGCGCGAGCGTATTGCTCCATGGGCACTTTGGTGGTATCCATATTGAAATTATCGGTGATCAACAGCGATAGATCAATGGCATCATTGGATATTAGCTTGGTGGTGGATGCTTTTAAAACATCCAATTGTCCTTGAGCCCATTCAAAATCACCCGTGTAATAACTGATCCTCGAGTTTCTGAATTTGGCTTCACTGCCCAGCACGTCTTCTTTAAAATCCAATTCTACCTGCGAAAACAAAAGCGATGCTTCCCAGATATCACCGCGAAATACCAGTATATCGCCAAGTTCCAGTTTGCATACCGCCTGTGTCTTGGGATAAAGTCCGGGCACATCAACTGTGGCCTGCAACAATTGCACTGCTTCATCACTTTTGTTGAGATAAAATGCCTGAACGTGGGCAAGCTCCTTCATCATAATTGCAGTCTCTGCGCTGCGCCCAACCTGCTCCAGAGAAGTGATGTATTCTGTTTCCAATTGTGCGTAAGCTGCGCGATCAATTCCAGGTCGCGATGCAAGTTCTTCCTTCATGACCTGTAGTTTTTCGATCTTCGCCTGCACGTAAAATTCAGACGACGGACCTTTATCAATCAGGTATTGGTAGGATTTTAAAGCGGTGGAATAGTCCTTATTATTGGTTGCGGTTGATGCCAGATTGAGAATTCTATAACCATTCTCCGCAAGTCGTTTATCCAACGCTGAAGCCTGAACAAACGCAGATGCAAAATCCTTGCGTTGCATAAACAGCCAGACAAGGAGTTCATTGTACAAAGTCTGATCTGGTTCTTTTTGAGTTCGTTTGAGCAAACGCGTTTTCAGCAGTTCCTGGTTCTCTTCGTTTTCCATCAGATTCAGCGTTCTGTTCATGGTATTCTGAACCGTTTGCATATAAGCTGGTTCTTCGATAAGCAAATCCAGAAAAGACTCAATCATGCCGCCGTAATCACCGAGATTTCCCTGCATCTTAGCTAGTTCCATCGCAAACGAATAGCCGTCTTTCGATTCCTTTCGTCCCTTCTCGAGGGCTTTCATGGCGAAGTTCAATTCGTTGATTTGTTCAAATTCATTGGACAACCTCACAATATTGCTGCGTGTGGGATCCACCTTCCGGATGGCTTCTTCGAATTGAGTATTGGCTTCTTCAGGGCGATCAAACTGCTTGTACAAACTGCCCAGTTGCAAATAGCCGACACCGTCTTTCGCATTTTCCTTGATTTTTTTCTTCACCATCCCCTCGGCTGTTTCAAAATCGCGCAGGGCAATGAGTGTATTAAGATAATTGGTATAAACCTTATTGGTCTTGTTGGTTTTGTAAATCTTTTCGTAATAGAGTTTGGCTTGTTCAAACATTCCCTGGCCGTAGTAATATTCTGCCAGGTCCATGTCGTCTTGCGCGATGGACGGCACCGCCACCACGGCCATGAGTAAGAACACGATGTATTTTATTTTCTTCATTTTTTTTAGTTCGGCTGTTGAGCCACCTTCGCCGGGATGCTATCTACCCAGTGTTGCATTTTTTCCTGGTATTTCAGGAATTTTTCCTTCGCAGTTGGCACACTTTCTTCCAGCAAAATTCTTGCCTTAATCAATTTTCCTGCCTCTTCTCTTTCACGTGCCAAAGCCTTTTGTACATAGGAATCATCCATCTTGTTACCTGCCGCATCGTGTGTTGCGCCTTCTGCCAGCGCCTGTTTCAAATCTGCCAATTGTTTTTTTGTAATTGCACATTGTACACCCGTTTCCGAAATTTGTTCAGCGGCAGTTTTTAATGCTTTGCGGGCGATCCTGCATTCGCCTGTCACTTTTGCAATGTCTAAACGCATTTCACCAACAAAATTGTTCTGGATATAGTCCAACTGACTGGTAATTGTTTTGGCCATGGCAGATAAACTGTCAGCATTGAAGTGACTTATGGCCGAGGGAACAGAATCCACACGAACCATAAGCGAATCCAATTCGGAAATTTCTTTTTTGTAATTGCCACCGGTGTTGCAGGCAACCACCACGGCCAGTAAAATAATTGAAAAAATTGATCTCATACTTGGCAAACCAGATTTAACATGAGCGCAAATTAGTTCTTATTAGCCTTTTGAAATCTGCTTTAGCAAATGTTTTGAAATCACCTGTGGTTACTTTTTAGACTTGCCAAGAAGAAATACCAAAGGCTCTTCCAACCGATCTGCCCACGCATTTTCATTGTGGGTGGCGCCCTTAAAAGTTTTCATTGAAATGTGATCCGATTTTTTATACAGTTCTGAGCATATGGTCTGCAATTCTGCGAAATGGGGCGTGTACAATGAATCCAGTCCAACATCACCCGTGTCAAAATACAATTTGTGTTTTCGTGAGGGATGATTTTTGGTAAAGTACGTCAAAACCCCATTTGGAAAAGGGTTGTTCTGTTGCCGGAATATGCCCGTGAAATGAGTTGATAAACATGCTGCTCCGCCGAATACGCGAGGATATTCGCATACAGCATACATGGCAGACAGAGCTCCCGAACTTGATCCCAACATGAACGTATTTCTTCTATCCCTTTTGGTCGAATACCCGGCATCAATAAACGGTTTTACCTCGGTTACTATAAACCTTAAATACGCATCTCCCAGCAACGTGTCAAGGTCCGCTTTTGGATGCACTGTTCTCATCAGGGTTTGCAAAGAGTCCTGAAACACCAAAGGCATGGACCGAACCGCCTTCTCCGGGAAATACTCCGCATGGCGCAAACTTCCCGCATTCCATATTCCAACAACGATAAACGGATCGGTTTTACCTTCCTGAATCAGTCGTTGTGCTGTTTCATCCATACGCCATTCCTGATGCCCGATATTGATGGTGGTGTCAAAAAGATTCTGTCCATCGTTGCAATACAATACAGCATACCTATTCGCTGCTGAGTAATCAGTCGGAAGCCAAACATCGATTCTATGAGCACCAACAAAACGCGACTCAAATTTTGGATAGGTAACTACCCTTCCCGTTATTTGAGCAACAGCCCCGTAACAAAAAAATAACAGCGTCATAATTAGGATGGAAATCCTTTGAGCTGCCCGCATCAAGCTTTTTTCACAATAATTCATTTCATTTACAATCATATGTGCTGTCTTGCAACGTTTTGATCTGATTTTTAGTCCTGCAAATTAGATATGGTAGTCAAATACTATATTATTTTAACCAATACCTTATTAAAAACCTTTCAACCCGGCGCATTTCTCCTCTTTTTCCTGATATATTGCGCTGAAATAAATGCAACTGCATGAAACCTATCTACACTCTGATTATCGGACTTTTTCTTTTTAATCTCAACACAAAAGCTCAAATCACCTTTTGGACGGAAGACTTCGGATTTTTCTGCGGTACTGGTACTCAGGCCAACAATTACTTCGGGTTTTCGGGAATTTGGACCGTAACAAACACCGGCACCAATGGAAGCGATGCCAATATTTGGTTTGTGAGCGCTGAAGAAAACGGCAATTTAGCGGGAGAGTGCGGAAGCGCTTGTGGTGATGATCGTTCGCTTCATGTGGGCGCAACCTTAGGCGATTTTGGTGCTGCATATTATGAAACGGGACTTGGTGGTTTATGTGATCTTTTTGGGTGTGGTGATACTGATAAAAGGGCAAATTCTCCTGTGATCAACTGTGGTGGTTTTACCACAATAACTCTGGAATTTGTATACCTGGAAGGAGGTAATGCAAGCGACAATGCAACACTTTGGTATTTTGATGGATCCACCTGGTCTCAATTGGCCGATCTTCCGAAAACCCCATTGGCATGCGCACCGCAGGGCCAGTGGACTACCTATAGCATTGTTTTACCAGCCTCTGCCAATAACAATCCGAATGTCAAAATTGGCTTTCGTTGGGTGAATGTGGAAGACGGTGCGGCAACCGATCCGAGTTTTGCAGTTGATGACATGTCACTTACAGGCGACTTTGGGGAAGATATAAATCCTCCAACTATTGAATGTCCAGGCGAGGCTCTTTCAGAAATTGTCTTCGAGGACTTTTGTACCGCATTTGTCGCCGATTATACCAATGACACATTTATAACTGATGATACAGATCCATTTCCTGTAGTTGAACAAACACCGGAACCCGGAGATATTGTAACAGGTCCAACACTTGTGACCATTACAGCCACAGACATAGCAGGCAACAGCGCTTCATGTTCCTTTATGCTGGACGTAACGGACATTGAAGAACCGATTATTACTTGTCCGGAAAGCCTTTCCACGACCTCACTTCCTGGAAACGATCTCACTGAAATGTTCATCCCTGTGCCAGAAATTCAGGATTGTAGCGAAATTGTTGATTCTTACAACGATTTCAATAACACCATGAATTCATCCGGATTTTATCCGATTGGAGTAACAACTGTGACATACTATGCAGAAGATTCTTATGGAAATTCATCCACCTGTTCTTTCACGGTAGAAATTATCGAAAACGTAAACCAGGACTGTTGCCTTGGCGACTTTAACTGCGATGGCGTGGTAAGTGTATTGGATTTGATTTTGCTGGTTTCACAATTTGGTTGCAACAACAATTGCACAACAGATTTGGACAACGACGGTGTAGTCGGTGTAACCGATATGCAAATCTTTACAGGTCTTTACGGAAATATTTGCCCAGAGTAATCCTGAAATCAGGCATTTACGCCTGATTCTACGCTTACTGTTTCGCGTCCGATACTCTTGTAGAAGAACCCAAGTTCTTTCATTTTGTCCAATTCGTAGAGGTTACGGCCGTCGAAAATGGCTTTGGATTTCAGCTTTGAGGCCATGCGCTCAAAATCCGGATTGCGGAAAGCACTCCATTCTGTGCATATTATCAGTGCATCAGCTCCATCCAGCGCTTCATATTGATCAGTAGCATATGCAATGTGGTATCCCTTCTGATTTTTAACATTTTCTGAAGCTTCGGGATCGTAGGCAACCACCTTAGCTCCTGCCTCTAGCAGATGTTCTATCATATAAAGTGCAGGTGCTTCACGAATGTCATCCGTATCTGGTTTGAATGCCAAACCCCAGATTGCGATCCTGGTATTGGTTAGCGATCCATTGAAATAATCAAGAACAGGTTTCAACAAAATTGTCTTTTGGCGTTCGTTGACTTTCATAACACTCTTGAGAATTTTGAACTCATAGTTGTTTTCGATTCCACTGTGAAAAAGTGCCTGAACATCCTTTGGAAAACAACTTCCGCCGTAGCCGATACCCGGAAACAGAAAACGTTTGCCAATGCGCGAATCAGTGCCGATACCGATGCGAACCATATCCACATCAGCACCCACTTTCTCGCAGAAATTGGCAATCTCATTCATAAAGGAAATTTTGGTTGCCAGAAAAGCATTGGCTGCATACTTCGTAAGTTCAGCGCTGCGTTCATCCATAAAAATAATGGGATTGCCCTGGCGTGTGAAGGGTTTGTACAACTCTTCCATGGCTTTTTGAGCACGTTCACTTTGCGTGCCAATTACCACCCGGTCTGGCTTCATAAAATCATCCACTGCGAAACCTTCCCGAAGGAATTCTGGATTGCTCACGATATCAAAAGGCACCTGCGCATAGGCAGCAACTGCCTGATGCACCTTTTCTGCTGTGCCTACAGGAACAGTGCTTTTATCTACAATTACCTTGTATTCTGTGATCATTTTCCCGAGTTGATCCGCAACGCGAAGTACATAACTCAAGTCTGCACTGCCATCTTCGCCCGGAGGTGTAGGGAGTGCCAAAAAAATAATCTGCGCTTTGTCTATAGCCGTCTTTAGGTCCGTCGTGAAATGAAGTCGTTTTTCACGAATATTTCGCTCGAAAAGGACGTCCAAATGTGGCTCATAAATAGGGATTTCGCCCTTTTGCATGCGCTCGACTTTAGCAGCGTCGATATCGACACAAGTCACATTATTACCGGTTTCAGCAAAACATGTTCCGGTCACCAATCCTACGTATCCGGTTCCAACAACGGCTATTTCCATAAGTCTGAGAAAATTTTAGTTAAAATAACTGGCTGCGAATGTAATTCATGTGCTGCCAACTCCGAGGCGCGAATTGCTATTCAACCCACCCGCAAAAAGCAATTAAACTTCAGAATCTATGCGAATTGAAACTATCCGGAACTTTGGACGTTGAACTCATTTCAAACCTAACCTACAACAACATGGAAAAAATGCATTCTTCCGTTACGCAGCATGCCCAATACGCGGAATTGGTAAACTCTCTCACAGCGATTCACATTCGGATGGCACGGGTTAAAAGTACTTTTCCCAATTACTACCAACAGCTACAGAAAAATTACAACAGCCTCTTGATGCAAGCCCGGCAAAGCAATATGTTGCCTCCGTGGATGGCAGCGTGACCTGAAATTATAACTAGGGAAAAAGCTCGCATTTGCGGGCTTTTTTTAGCTATAACGCGTCATTCTATTCTCCCTGCAAAAGCCAAAAAGCGTTATTCCGAGTTCTTTGCAAAAGTCGACTGCCAGACTGGAGGGTGCCGAAACCGCAGCTAAAACCGGTATTCCGGCTGCAAAAGTCTTTGCAATTATTTCATAGGATACACGTCCACTAACCAGCAGAAATCGGGCTTCTGACAATCTACCCTCAAAAAGCAATGCCCCAATAACTTTGTCTACGGCATTGTGCCGACCAACATCTTCCCGCACACTCAACATTTTACCTTTTGAATTAAAAGCGGCGGCGGCGTGGCAACCTCCGGAAGATAAAAATGCCTGTTGGCTGTCCTTCATCTGGTCGAACATCTGAGGTATGAGGTCGAAATTGGCCAATCCTGTGGATTCGAGTTTACCCGTAACAAAGTCAATTTCTGTTTTGCCACAAATACCACACGCCGATACGGACAATAAACTTCTTTTGCTTATGGCAGATGCTTGCACACCATCCAATTGGACCCGAATAGCTGTGATATTGCCCGATTTATTCGTCTCGGCGACTTTTGCCGGAAAATCCTCCGTTCTGGACTTCAAAATACCTTCGGTAAACAACAAGCCCCGCGCAAGTTCCAGTTCATTGCCTGGTGTTTGCATGGTAACTGTCAAAGGGTCATCGTTAAGGAAGATGGTGAGCGCCTCTTCGACCGTGAGTTCGTCTGAAACGTTCGATTCCTTGTCTCCTGTAATGCGGATTCCCTTGTATGTGCGGGTTTTTTCAGACATGTACTAACAGAAAGGATATCAAGCCAATCATGCGTTATTTGATAAACTCTTCGTCGATCATGAGCCTGCGCATGCGTTCGCTCACCTGTTGTGAAACCGGAACAAGCGGAAGTCGCAGGTAGTTGTCACAAATATCGAGGTGAGACAAAACCTCTTTCACCCCGGCAGGATTGCCTTCAATGAAAAGAAGCTGAATAATTTCCAATAATTTATAATGAATCGCGCGTGCCTCGTTCATTTCATTTTTGGTCGCATGGTGCACCATTTGAGAAAACTCTTTGGGGAATGCATTGCCTACAACGCTTATCACACCATCTGCGCCTGCTGCAATCAAAGGCAATGTAATAGCATCATCTCCGCTGATCACCATAAAATCCTTTGGTTTCTCTTTGATGATGGTCATGATTTGCTCCATGTTGCCGCTTGCTTCCTTTACTCCAATAACATTGCGGCAATCGAAGGCAATACGCAAAACCGTATCAGGCAAAATGTTACTTCCCGTGCGGCCGGGAACGTTGTAAAGTAAAATTGGCAATTTCGAATGTTCACTCAATGCACGGTAATGCTCGAAAAGACCATTCTGTGTTGGCTTGGTATAATAGGGAGATACAGAAAGAATAGCGCTCAAACCAGCAGTATCCATTCTGTCCAGTTGGGCACAAAGATCATTCGTGTTGTTTCCTCCCAAACCCAGAACTACTGGCTTACGTCCGCCATTGGTGGCCAAAACAGTTTCCAGAACGAGCTTCTTGTCTTCTTTATCGAGTGTAGAAGTTTCTCCGGTTGTGCCCATCACCACGAGGTAATCTGCACCATTGTCTAAGAGGTGTTCTGTGAGTTTTTTTAAAGCCGGTACATCGATGGCGCCGTCTTTCTTGAATGGAGTAATCATGGCTACTCCAAGACCTTTAAGCTGGTTCATTTTATTTTTGGATTGCTAAGATAGAGGTTCAGTTGTTCAATGAATTTGTCGACGCCAAACTGGTCGCCCATGTCTATGATAAAGTCGCAGTAACGCTCTGCGGGGGTGCCGCGCATACCTACCTTCATGCGCGCAATACTTTCTTTCAGCACAAAATTAAGCGGAACAACATTGCCGCCGCTGAAATCAATCAGGATATCAAAATCCTGTGAAATGAAATTTGCAACATTTTGAACTGGTTTCAGATGCCAATTGAGATCTTGTCGGGTGAAAAATTCCGCATCTGCTTTCTGACGCTGGTATTCGGGAAGTTTCTTTTCCTTTTCATCTACAAAAGCAAGTGAATGAACCATTTTGATATCATACTTGGCTTTCAGATGATTGCCAAAATCCTGAAGTTGATCGTAATACGGTTTATCAAGGTCTTTGTAAATGATTCCAACACGCTGGGCCGAGCGGAAATTACTTCCACTGCGAAGGCGCACAGGTTCTATTTCCCTGCGCAACATGCGATCCCCGATTCCCTGTTTAATTTTCCTTAGCAATGCGGCCATAGAGCGACAAAAATACGATGTCTGTGCCTAAAAGTTGATATGATTTGAATCCGAAGGCTGATCAATCAATCTATTGGGCCTCGCAATCTTGCACTTCTTTTACCTTTTATCACTCAAAAAAAATCAAAATCCGGCTGTTCAAAGTCCTGGTCGCAATGATTTGATTCGGGCAACGTTCTTCATACTATTGAAAAAAACCTTCGGCATAATTTTTCGTACACCGTAGAGCCTGTTTAAAATTCCATCAAATCGTTTGTTATGCGCCTTTTTAGTTCATACTTCGTTAAAATTTCATCAAATAGGCACCACTATTCTCTGAAATTTTGCCTTGTCTGAACCAAAAATTCGCTTATAACAATTCAATTCATGAAATTCTAAACAGGCTCTAAATAAAACACGTCCAAATGAAGATGCTGGATCAAAACTGGGTCACAGACTCACCTGTAGATTTTGAGTATAAGAAATACCTCCTTCTCGCCTATTTACAGCATTGCAAAGCTAATTTCAGCGAGTCAAAACTGTACCCACCACTTGGTGAACTACTGCAACATTACCGGAATCTGCACGAACTGAAAAACAATGTTGATCAAATGCAATCGTCATTTCCCAAAGAACTTTCGGGAATAGATTTCAAAAAACTGGCATTGCAATTTGAGAACAACCACAAGGGTGATGAATACTTTCAAACCATTACAGAGCTGATGGAATTTGCCATCCCAAACCTCAAAACGACCATCGATGACGGTCAGATGATCTTTGATCTGGTCGAAAAAAACATCGAATTGGCACCGGTAGGTATCATGCCTGTATACAATCACGAAGGCTATGTTTTTATTCATGAAAACAGCACTGAGGATGTTCACATTTATCAATATCACTATTCGATCATACAGTCTTCGGATGAAAAATACAGATCACTTTCTATGCAATATCTGTCGCGGGAAACGCGCTCTATTGCCAACAGTTTTGAGAACATCAAACTCAAACTGATAAAAATGTACCGGGATCTGCCGCAACCCGCCACATTTCTCTGTCAAAGCAAACTGCAATTTCCATTGCTTGAAACGTTGCTTCCGGTAACACGCAGACTCTTGATAAAATCATTGTCGATATTCTAGGGGAAACTGCGATTGTTAATCCGGCTTGCAGACCGCTTGAATAACAAACACGTTGAATTGTTGTGGGTCCGGGGGACTTCGTTACTTTAGGCCCCACTAACATCATTTGATCAATGACAAAACAGCAGCGTGGACTATCCCTGTTTGCCCTGAGCATGATTGCAATAGGCGCGACCATCGGTTCAGGAATTTTCAAAACACCTTCCAGTATTGCTTCAAAAGTAGACGACAGCGGAACGATTATTATGCTGTGGATTTTGGGCGGCGTTGTGTCTTTGCTCGGCGCGTTGGTTTTCGCTGAACTCGGTTCACGCTTTTCAAATGCAGGTGGCGTTTATACTTACCTCAACAAAGCGTATGGCCCACTTCCCGGATTTTTATATGGATGGTGTTTGCTCACTGTGATTTCCAGTGGAACCATTGCAGCCCTTTGCACCGTTTTCGCGGAATATTCCAATTATTTCATTGGAATGGACAAGGGAAATGAAAAATACCTGGCGATGGCCAGTATTTTGGTACTGACTCTGTTCAACACATTTGGTCTGCGTTCCAGTGAATGGTTTGCCAATATTTCTACTGTGCTGAAAATTGTCGGCATTTACATGTTGCTTTTTATGGCCCTTTTTCTGGGTGATAAGATGATCTTCGGCGGAGATCCTGTGCAATTGGTTAACGATCTTGGAGAACCTCAAAAAAACAATCTCGCCGGAGCTTTTGTGGGAGTGCTTTGGTCGTATACGGGTTGGCACTACGCCAGTTTTGTTTCGGGTGATGCTCAAAATCCAAAGCGCAACATTCCACTCGCGATGATCATCGGAACGGGAGTTGTGACTTTAACCTATGTACTTTGTAACATGGGATATTTTAGCGTGCTTACCCATACTGAAATCATCAATTCCAAAGTTGTTGCAGCAGATGCTTTGGAAACGGTTGCACCGGGATTCGGTTATCTCATCGCAGGTCTCATCGCTCTATCCACATTTGGATGTGCTGGATTGTATGTGCTTTCAACCCCGCGGATTTTTAATCAGATGGCATCCGAAGGGCTTTTCTTCAAAGCATTTGCCAGCAAACATCCCAAATTTGGAGTACCAACCAATGCCATCATTCTTCAATCGTGCTGGGCCATGTTGCTGGTATTTCTATGGGGCAAATTCCAGAGTATTATTGAGTATGTAACGTTTGTAGAATGGCTATTCCTTTTACTTACTTGTATTGGCATATTTCTCGTTAGAAAAAAATTCAAAGAAGAAAAGCCTTCATTCAAGACACCTCTTTATCCATTGGTTCCCGCCGTATTTATTGTAATCGTTGGTTGGTTTATTGTCATGAATGCATTTGCTGACAAAATTGAATATTACGCAGGGTTACTTGTAATTCCTGTTGGTGTAGTATTCTATTATTTCTTCAAATCGAAGAATGGCAGTCAAAAGCAGGATAATATTTTGGATAATGAATAATGATCCGTCGCTGTTTCATTCTTCTGATTATCGCAGCTGACGTTCTTCATTCAGCGGCTCAAAGTGATTCTCTTCACTCACCTTTCGCCATCTCATTGAGCGAACATGTTGGTAAACTCATTAAAATTCATGGAGAGTATCCTGAGAATTCAATTTCGAGTATTACTGAATTAAATTTTGCCTGGAAAACGGACGGATCGTGCGAATGGCACAAGGAATGTAAATTTCCTACTTATGGCTTCTCGCTTTTGCACACGCAATTTGGCAACCAGGATGTGCTTGGACAAAGCTTCGCCGGAATACCAACCATGCGTTTTGATAAGTGGCGCAATCAAACGCGATTTTCCATTCAGGCCGGATTTGGAATTGCCTGGTTCAACAAACCATACGATCATCTAACCAATACCAAAAATCTGGTTATAGGATCAGCGTTGGCAAATATGTCGATGGTCAAAATAGGCTTCAGTAAAAGACTTGCAGGTGGCTGGCGATATTCCCTGGGAGCTTCTTTTACCCATTGCAGCAATGCGCATGTGGCAGTTCCCAACATAGGCGCCAATATTGTTGCACTTCACGCAGGATTCTCGTGGGGCAAACTTCCGGAAAATCCAGATTACAGACTTAGGCCTTCTCATTGCTTCGGGCTAAAACGTATTTGGAAATTTGGCATGTACGGCATTACCGGATTGCAGGAAATTCCGGGGGCTATAAAGCCCGTGAATGGCGGTCATTACCCTGTTTACGGACTTGGCACACAGGCGGTATATCACTCCCGCATCGGACGCGATTTTCATCTTGGAATCAATTATAGCTATTATCCGATGTACCGCGAATACATTGTGTCCCAGGAATTGTTTGCCGATGGCGAAAATGAATTCAGGAAAGCTCAAACGGTGGTATTCTTTCTTGGATATGAATGGAAATACAACCGCTTTGCATTATTTGTGCAGACAGGCTTGAATCTCTATAGCCCATTTATCCATGAAATGAATAATGTTTGGGATTTGCCTAAACATGGTTTTCTGTATCAGTGGACCAGCAATAAACTGGGCTATCGGTTTTATCTGCGCAAGGATGAAAAATCCTGGCAGCCCTATTTCCATCTTGCCGTGAAGGCCAATGGTGGAACCGCAGATTATCTGGAAACCGGTGTTGGATTTCTGTTGAAATGATTTCCCTGAGGTAAGTCAAATTTTAACCTGCCAAAGGACACCTTCGTTAACTTCGCCCTCCAATTCCAATTCACTATGCGCGATATCCAGATTTTTGATCTTATTGAGAAAGAAAAACGTCGTCAACACCACGGCATCGAACTAATAGCTTCCGAAAATTTCGTGAGCCCACAAGTGATGGAAGCCATGGGCAGCGTACTCACAAACAAGTATGCAGAAGGACTTCCCGGCAAACGGTATTATGGAGGTTGTGAAGTTGTAGATGAAGTTGAACAACTGGCTATTGATCGTCTGAAAGCATTGTTTGGCGCAGTTTGGGCGAATGTGCAGCCGCATAGTGGGGCCAATGCAAACAGCGCCGTGATGCTGGCCTGCCTCAAGCCAGGTGATACCATACTTGGATTGGATTTATCGCAAGGCGGACATCTTACGCATGGATCTCCTGTGAATTACAGTGGTAAATTGTATCGCCCTACATTCTATGGTGTTGATCGCGAAACTGGGCGTGTAGATATGAACGTGGTTGAAGCCATCGCGAAGAAAGAAAAACCCAAAATGCTCATTTGTGGTGCTTCCGCCTACAGCCGTGATTGGGAATATGCACGTTTCCGTGAAATCGCAGACTCAGTGGGAGCGGTGCTTCTGGCCGATGTTTCACATCCTGCTGGATTGATTGCAAAAGGTTTGTTGAATGATCCTTTGAAACACAGTCATATCGTAACAACTACCACGCACAAGACATTGCGCGGACCAAGAGGTGGTGTGATTATGATGGGACAGGATTTCGAAAATCCATTTGGCATTACAACTCCCAAAGGTGAAAAACGCATGATGTCTTCACTTCTTGATAGTGGTGTATTTCCGGGCATGCAGGGCGGGCCTTTGGAGCATGTAATTGCGGCTAAAGCCGTAGCTTTCGCCGAAGCACTCGACGATTCTTTCAAAGTATATGGTGAGCAGGTAATGCGCAATGCCAAAGCCCTTGCGGCCGCGCTGCTTGCCAGAGGCTATCAGATTGTAAGCGGAGGAACAGACAACCATTGTTTCCTGATTGATCTCAGAAACAAAAACATTACCGGCAAAGAAGCGGATGCAGCGCTCATTGCAGCGGATATCACCGTCAACAAAAACATGGTGCCCTATGACGATAAATCACCGATGGTAACCAGCGGTATTCGCATTGGCACGCCTGCTGTGACTACACGTGGTTTGAAAGAAGCCGATATGGAAACCGTTGCAGGCTTGATCGATGAAGCACTGATGTCGCGCCAGGATGCTATCGCTATTTCTGGTATCCGCAAAAAAGTAAATTCCATGATGGAGGGTTATGATCTCTTCGCCGGACAAGAAAAAAGCGCGGTGGTTTAATTCCGCGCTTTCACATTCTTTTTTACATTTTTCAGAGTAATTCTGAAATAATCTTTTCTACAGTATAGCCTTCTGCTTCCGCTTTGTAATTGCGCACGATTCGGTGACGCAAAATCGGGGTTGCTACTGCTTTTACATCTTCAATATCCGGAGAATATTTTCCATTCAAAGCGGCATGGCATTTTGCGCCAACGATGAGGTATTGCGAAGCCCTTGGTCCTGCTCCCCACGATAGAAAATTATTGACCATTGGTGGGGCAAACTCTCCCTGTGGGCGGGTTTTGCTGGCAAGTTTCACTGCATATTCAATCACATTATCGGCAACCGGCATTTTGCGAATCAACTGCTGATAAAAGACTATCTCCTGACCTGAAATTACAGGTTTGATTTCCGGAATTACGTTGGTGGTAGTGGTTCTAACAATCTGCATTTCATCCTTGAACGTTGGATAATCTACCCAGATATTGAACATAAAGCGGTCGAGCTGCGCCTCAGGCAAGGGATAGGTTCCTTCCTGTTCGATGGGGTTTTGTGTTGCGAGAACAAAAAATGGAGAAGGCAAATCATAGGTGTGACCTGCGGCAGTTACCCTTTTTTCCTGCATTGCCTCTAATAGGGCTGATTGTGTCTTTGGCGGTGTGCGGTTGATCTCATCTGCCAGAATGATATTCGAAAAAAGAGGTCCTTTTACAAATTTGAACTGGCGATTTTCATCAAGAATTTCGGATCCGATAATATCACTTGGCATAAGGTCGGGAGTAAACTGAATGCGGTTGAACGACAGCCCCAGTGCTCTTCCGATTGTGCTAACCAAAAGTGTTTTCGCCAGGCCGGGAACACCTACCAATAGACAGTGACCATTGCCGAAAACCGCGATAAGCACACTTCTCACCACTTCGTCCTGGCCAACGATGGCTTTGCCTATTTCGGCACTCAGCGTTGCGTAACGTCCTTTCAGCGAATCGAGCGCCTCGGCATCGGAATTAAATTTTATTTCTGACATACTTTTCTAGAATAATGATGGGAAAGCTCCCCGTTTTAAATCAGTCGGTACAAAAAACGCATACTTGTGTCGACTTTCCAAAATTGGGACTCATACGAGAGGTTCAAAACGAATGTTTTTATGAATTTTTATCTTCAAGGTTTTATCCACGGAAACTGAAATTCACAGGATTTATAATCTGGACTCACCGCGACATAGGTAGAAGCGAGCCTTTTTCTCACCCATTTATCTACTTCCTTTTGACGCGCATTGGACTCGGTTATACTCTTGAAAATCTCATAGTCGTCCTTTAAATTGGCGGTGTGTGCTGGTGTCTTGGCATCCAGACGATAAATCACATAGTATTGATTGCCGTCAGAACCTGTCGTCAACACAGGTTCGCTCACTTCACTCAGCAGCAAATTGAGCAGAATCAAATTGAGTTCAGCAGGCAGTGTTGCCACATCATGCTTGAGGCCATTGGTTTGCTCATTGATCACTTTTCCGCCTGCATTCTTCGTTTCTTCTTCTGTGCTATATCGGGAAGCAGCGCGTGAAAAATCAATTGTATCTGCCGCCAGCATCATACGTACGCTATCCAATTGCAGTCGGGCAAGGTTGAGCGCTTCCGGTTTTACCTTGGGCGACATAAGAATGTGGCAGCTCTCATAAAACTCGCCTCGTTTCTCTACGACTTTTAAAAAATGGTATCCATATTCCGATTCAAAAATGGGTGAATATTGACCTTCCGCGGTATTGTCGACTGCAGCTTCATACTCAGGCACAAAAGACCCTTTCCGCTGCAATGGATAACATCCACCTTTGTATTTGCTACCCGGATCTTCGCTCCATTTCGCCGCTTCAAGTGTCATCGAAGATCGACCATCAATCAGCCTATTGCGAATACTATCCAGGAAAGCAACGAGATTGATTTTATCTGCATCAAATACCTTTGGACTTATAACAATCCGGGAGTATTGCACCTGTTCTCCAATAAGTGGCAACGAGTCTTGTGGTATGGTCACAAAGTAGCGCTGTACATCCGAAGGAGTCACCTTTACATTTTTGGTAATATCATCCTGCATGCGCTGAACAAGGAGTTGATCTTTGATCAGATCAAAATACTCGCTCTTCATTTGGACAGTGGTTTTGTTGTAGTATTTCTCAAATTCTTCAACGCTTCCAAACATTTGAATGAAATAGTCCAGACGGCGCTCAACCTGACTTTGTACCTCCGCATCTGTAACTTCGATACTATCAAGTTTGCTTTGGTTCAACAAAAGTTTCTGGTACATAAGGTTTTCATACACAGCACACAATTGAGCTCCAGAAGCTGGTTTGCCATTGTTGATCTCGAGCGATGAAGTAACCAAATCGCTTTGTAAGACAATCTCGTTGCCTACAATACCTATTATTCCGTCTATCAATTCGGGCTTTTGTGCTTTCAGGGCAACCGGCAGGAATAAAATGAACGTGAGGATGATTTTATTCATGAGTTCTGTTGCTGATAAAAGGTTTCTACTTTTTTGTCCTGGATGGCTTTGTCGTACAAATCCTGACGCATTCTTTCCAGCAATTCAAGTTTTCTTTTGTTGATGATCATGTTTCGGATTTTCTCCTTTTCAAAACTCAAAGGAGATCTGCTTCCACTCAATTGATAGTCTGTAATGGTAATCAGGTAGTAATTATTGTCCTTTTCGAAATCAAAATTCTTATTCTTCTTCAAAAAAGTCTCAGCATCGTAAGACTCCAGCGGAATTTGGTTGATAAATTCTTCCCAGATCAACCACTTGTCTTCATTGAAATAAAAACTAGCCCCGTTGTCCAGACAATACTTCTCCAGCTTCACCAAATCTTCGGGTTTTGTGCTGTAAAATAATTTTTTTAACCCGGTAAGTGCTTTGCTATCGCTTGCAATGGCAGCGAACTTCACTTTGAGAATGTAATTTTTGAGTTCAAAATTCTTTTCGTTGTCGTTGTAATAGCTTGTAATTTCCTCATCCGTTACCAAAGTATCCAACTTCTGCCTTACCCATTCCTGCTCATAGGTGTAGGTCAAAAGGGATTTACGGTAATTTTCAATCAGTTCATCAAAACTCTTTTTTTCTTCACTCAAGTCGCGTTCTGCCTGGATTACCACCACCTGTTCTTTGATCCAGTTTTCGATATAACTCTGGGCCAGATTGGTGCTATCTACCGCATTTGTATTGTCCGGAATTACTTCCATAAGTTGATTGAGCGTGAGTGTTTTTTCACCTACACGCGCCAGTAATGCGCTTTGATCTGTTGAATTGTTACAGGAAAACCAAAAAATTCCTACCAATCCAATTATGTATTTTGATCTGAACAAATGACCGTTCTATTTAATAGAATGCAATACGTCTTTGTACACCTCAACCTTGTGTTTGGCTCTTAATTCCTTGATCCATTCCTGTTCCAGATACGTCTGGTATTCAGAAGTAATCATTCCTTTTGCTTCAGATAGTTTCTTCGTAGTAGGCGGAATGATTTTCTTTACTTCCACAATAAAGACCTGTCCATTCTCTGTAATATTTTGACTCATACCTTCTTTCCAGGCAATTTTTTGGAGAATTTCACGATCTTCTTTTGCATAAACATCTTCTTCAATCTGAAGATTGAGTTGCGAATTTTTGTTCAATTCACCAGCAATCGATGAACGATCGCGACCTTGCGAAATCATCGTTCTTAAAACACCGGCAACACTATCAGATGAGCAGGTATAAATGACAACCTCGGCGCGTTCTGGCCACATAAAGCGATCTTTATTCTTGTCATAGTAATTCTGCAAGCCGAGTGTATCCTTCACTGCTTTGCTCCATACCTTCTGATCGGTAAGTTCAAACAGGAGAATTCCTTCTTTGTACTCTTTCATCAAAAGTCTGAAAGCTGCATGCTTTTGTTCCAGGCGTTTGTTTTCGTAGTCCATCAATTGGTCTTCGGCATATTTATGTGCCTGGGTATTTACAAACTCCTGAGGTGACTGACGGGTGTTGAATTTGCCACGATTTTGCAGGAAACCAATGAATTCTTTCACACTATGTTTCTCGCCATTAATCACAAACATGGTTTTTTTAAGTTGCTTATTCTTCAACTTCACGCTGCCTTCAAAAATATTTGTATCAGCTTTGGCCATGATTGGTTTGATGGAACTTTCATCGAAGCTGTAATTGTATTCTTTCTTGATTTTATCCAAAAATGATTTGCGCGTTTTCTCCGCACGACCATCCTTGCTCACTTTACTTTTTAGATCTTTCTCCATTTCAGAAAATGGTGCAATGGATTTATACCCCAATCTTTTGATAATGTGATAACCGTAGCTCGTTTTTATCGGAGCATGAACATCGTTGTCATTTGTAAGGCTAAATGCCGCCTCTTCAAATTCTGAGACCATTTTACCTGTGCCAAACCATGGAAGTTCTCCACCTTTTTTAGCCGTCTGCAAATCATCGCTGAATTTCGAGCACAGATTTTCAAAGGTGTCCTCACCGCTCGCAATCTTCTGATAAATTTCATCGGCTTTGTTGCGGGCGTTGATATCTCCTTCTGCATCTGCTTTTGGCTTCACCATGATATGAGCCACGTGGATTTCACCGCGGGCCGCACGTTTTTCCATCACTTTCATGATATGGTATCCGTAACGTGTACGAAATGGCATGCTGATTTGCCCTACCGGAGTTGAATAGGCAGCATCTTCGAATTGATGAACCATTTGGAAAACTGTGAAGAAACCAAGATCACCACCATTGTCCTTTACACTTGGATCTTCGCTGCCGTCTTTCGATTTGGCAACTGTGCTAAAATCTTCACCGGCTAAAATGCGGTTGCGAAGCGCCAAAGCACGGTTATAGGCCGCAAGCGTATCTTCTGTTTTGGCATTGGGTTCACATTTTATCAGAATGTGATACGCATGCACTTCCTGCTGTTGACGTTCATAAGCCTCTTTGATAAGATCGGTCAACTTGTCGCCATCAGTCAGGTAAGGGCGGGCCAGTTGAGCGCGATATCCTTCGAGTTCGTTGCGAAATTTGCCAACTGTATCCATGCCCAATTCGCGGGCTTCCTTTACTTTGAGTTTAAAATTGGTAAACAATTCCATGTACTCATCAAGGCTCTCCCGGGTGATTGCAGAATCGCGGTTGTTCTTTCTGAAGATGTTTTCAAATTCTTCAAGGGTGGTGGGTTCACCATCCACACGCATTACAGGTGCGTTCTTGTCTTGTGCTACTGCCAATGTGGTCAGTACAACAAAAATGAGGGTCGAAAAAGTAGTGTGCAGTTTCATAAGTCAATTAATCAAGCTTTTTATAAAAGGCGTGCGAAAATAGCCCATCCAGCGACAAGTTGGAAGAATGAATTTGGATTTACACAGGAACTCTGGCAAGAATCAAAACGACAAAACATCAATCCTGGAAGAATTCGAATTTAGTATCTGATAATCAGTATTTTAAACTTCGGCGCTTTCGAATTTCCGGCGTCCAAAATTCACTTAAGAAAGTGTTAAGATTGATCAGAGTATTCCGGTGTATCACATTTAAGCATCAATTCCAGACCTGATTTGAAGGGGACATGGTTTCCAGAAATCACTCGGCGGAAGATGGGTCGTAATAAAACAGCTTTTTTTCACTCGTCACATTCCAGTGAAAAAGCAATTCGGCCTGTTTTTCGGAATTCCGAAAATCTGTTATCGTTTGCCATTCTATCACCGTGCAGGGTTCACTCAATTTGACAACGGTATCCTTCGATCTGGCTATTTCATTGAGCATGGCCTTTTCACAATCGTAGGCTGGATCGCCCATTTTATCATATTGGGTGAAATATATCAACGAATAGACCACCACGAAATAATAAGCCAGGCGCCATCTTGACCTATTTGTGGCAATGATTGCAAAGGCTGTTGCACCGAATAACCAAACCAATGCCAAGGTTACTGGCATTGCAGTATCAAAACGGAGGATGAAAGGACGATAAGGACGGTAGCCACCGAATGGTAAAAGAAAAATATAAAGCAAGCTGAAGAGTGCAATCCATCTGGCTCTGGACAACCATTTATCCGCATTCCCATTTTGCTTCCTGAGAATAAAAAGATTCAGTCCGATGAGCAGAAACAACCAAAGAAACGCTCTGTTTTCTGTCAAAAGTGTGAGAATACCCTGCAAGAGCAGGAAATAACGCTGAGCCAATGGCGGTATATCCTCGGCCATGGTGCCAGCCTTTGCGTTGATGAATAAAGAATATCCACAAAACAGCAACAGTATTGCGCAGGCCTGAACGGCATTGTTGCTCCATACTTTTTTCCAGGACCATTCCCCCGGTTTCATTCTCTCAGAAATGATAACCCAAATGCAGCACAAAAGGCAAATAACGGGGGCGACTCCAAGATTCAGCGGACCACTAAAAGCAACAATGAAGGCACAGGGCACCATCCATAAAAAATGCAGTTTCGAAAAGGACCGACTTGTGCGTATTGACTTAAGTACCGGAATGAAAAACAACAAGATAAAGACAATTGGAAAAGCGTAAAAAAAATCGTAGGTCATCGACTTGTCGATTATTCCCATCTGGTGATTAAATCCCAGGGTCTGAAAAAAAGGTGTAACCAATAGGGCAGGCAACAGAAATTCTGCGCGGTAAAATTTTGCTTCAGGACTTATAAAAGAAGCCAACAAAAAAATGAGCGTGAGTTGCAACAGGATTTTGAATAATGCCTGCGATAAATAAATACTCGTAATCGGATCTACGAAATGTTGCAGATAAAGGGGCACATTCCAACAATATGTATAGTTGGCCAGATGCGAAAAATAGCGATTTGGATTGAGGTATTTTTCATCACTAAGAAGTACTTTGAGTGCCAGTGGATCATCCAGAATTTTATCGACCTCTTCCGATTTTAAGACATTGAACGTCATATCACCATCCATACACATTTGATAATGTTGTCTGAATGAATGAATTGTATCCCCCAACAATAACAATACGGTCAAGAGAGTAAGAGCAGGCCTTACCCACGACGAATAGTGCATCGGAAAATTTTTCAATTAGTCCTCTAAAATCAACAAACGATACATTCAACTAAACGCGAACACCTTCCTCTTCTTCTTTGAGCTTCATGATTTGTTCGAGGGCATCCGGCACTACATCGCTGCATATCGTTACAAACGAACCCTGCGATGCATTGCGTATTGCATAGTCTATCGCCTCACGTTCTTTTCGGAAAATGGTGAGCTTTTTATCTGCACTCACTTCATGGATTCCCTGTGTCATCAATTCGATGATGGCCTCTTCGGTTCTGCCGCGCAAATTTTTATCCTGGCGAATAATGATTTCATCAAACATACCAGCCGCAACTTTGCCCAGATTGACAATATCCTCATCTCTTCTATCGCCCACTCCGGCTATGATGCCCACTTTTGGAGAAGCATCCACTTTGCTGAGGAAATCGCTAATGGCCATAAAGCCATGTGTATTATGCGCATAGTCCACCATAACTGTAAAGTTTTTGAAGTGGAACATATTCATTCTGCCTGGTGTTTGCGCAGGCGATGGTATAAATGTTTGAAGTGCTGCACGCATATCTTCGATATCAAATCCACGTGTAAAACCGGCGAGTAAACATGGCAATACGTTGGCGATATTGAAAGTCGCCTTTCCACCATAAGTCAGCGGAATATTGGCTGCACGTTCCACTCTGATTTTCCAGGTGCCTTTGCAAATAGTCACAAATCCATTTTCATATACAGCAGCAAGACCGCCTTCGCTAATGTGTTTTTGGATAACCGGATTGTTTTCGTCGAGTGAGAAATAGGCCACCTTGCACTCCAGGCCTTTGGCCATGGCAAGCGTATATTCATTGTCTGCATTAAGAATGGCCATACCTGTTGGCATCACACTTTCTACAACGACACTTTTTACACGGGCAAGCTGCTCAAGTGTATCAATATCACCCAGCCCCAGATGATCTTCGGCTACATTGGTGCAAATTGCGATATCGCATCGGTGAAAACCTAAACCTGCGCGCAATATTCCACCGCGGGCTGTTTCGAGTACAGCAAAATCTACCGTTGGATCTTTGAGAACAAATTCTGCACTAATTGGACCCGTGCAATCACCGCGCATCATCAATTGGTTTTGAATATAGACACCGTCTGTTGTGGTATAACCCACTTTATGACCCATCGTCTTCACGATGTGCGCCATCAATCGCGTTGTAGTTGTTTTTCCGTTGGTACCAGAAACCGCGATGATGGGAATACGCGCCGAAGTTCCCGGAGGATAAAGCATGTCGATAACCGGCTCAGCGACATTGCGCGGCAAACCTTCGGTAGGATCGAGGTGCATGCGGAAACCTGGAGCTGCGTTTACTTCGAGGATAGCGCCTCCATTTTCCTTTACCGGAGTGGAAAGGCTCTCTCCCATGATATCGATTCCACATATATCTAGTCCGATAATGCGCGCAATTCTTTCGCACATAAAAACGTTGTCAGGATGAACCAAATCGGTAATATCCGTAGCAGTTCCGCCCGTGCTCAGGTTGGCTGTTGGTTTTAGAAACACTTCGCGTCCTTTGTCCACCACACTCTCCAGGGTTAAACCTTCTCTGTTCAGCATTTCCATCAGGAAATCATCTATACTGATTTGGGTTAGCACTTTTTCGTGACCATAGCCGCGGCGTGGGTCGAGATTGGTTTTATCAATAAGCTGCTGGATGGTGTTCACACCATCACCAGTTACCGCCGCTGGTTTGCGAATTGCCGCCGCAACAAATTTGTAGTTGACAACCAAAACGCGATGGTCTTGCCCAGTGATAAACTTCTCGACAATAACGCCACGCGAATATTTCTTAGCGGCATGCAATCCAATCACAGCGCCTTCCCATTCGCGGATATTCGTAGTCGCTCCTTTTCCGTGATTTCCATCCACGGGTTTTGTTACGATGGGATACCCTATGGAATCGATTGCATCTTTTAATCCTTCCTCACTGTACACAATTCTTCCTTTTGGAACGGGGATTTCTGCGGCGCCGAGCAAATTTTTTGTTTCTTCTTTATCGCAGGCAATGTCTACAGCAATACTTCCCGTAGTGCTGGCAATGGTAGCCCGGATTCTTCGTTGATTTACTCCATATCCCAACTGCACAAGCGAGTGACGGTTGAGTCTGATGTATGGAATTCCCCTGGCAACAGCTTCATCAACGATACAACCGGTTGATGGTCCGAGTCGTTCGTCTTCGCGAATTTCACGTAATTTTTGAATGTCGTCGGCGAGATCATAATCACGCCCTTCAACGATGGCTTCCACAATGCGGACAGCGGCACGTGCAGCAAATTGCCCGGCCTTTTCTTCCATATAGCTGAAGACAACATTGTAAACTCCGGGTTTCGAAGTTTCGCGTGTTCGGCCAAATCCACATTCCATGCCTGCGAGTGTCTGAATTTCAAGCGCAATGTGTTCGATTACATGGCCCATCCAGGTGCCTTCTTTCACGCGTTGAAAAAAACCACCTGGCTCGCCCACAGAACAGCGGTGGCCGTACATGGTTGGAAACATCTTTTCCAATCTTTCAGAAAAACCATCGATGGAATTGGTTGGACGTTGCTCCATTTCTTCCAGATCCAATCTCATTTGAATCAATTTGTGGCGACGAATACTCCAGTAGTTCGGCCCCTTCATCACTTTAATGTCCAGGATACGCATAAACGGTTAAGGTCTTAGGTGAATAAAAATTCGT
This sequence comes from Flavobacteriales bacterium, assembly GCA_046153915.1. Classification (GTDB taxonomy): domain Bacteria; phylum Bacteroidota; class Bacteroidia; order Flavobacteriales_D; family Sanyastnellaceae; genus JANNVZ01. The sequence goes on along the minus strand of JBJXFC010000155.1, from coordinate 19,728 downwards.
ATTGTGACAAACCTAAAAGAATTCGGGCATTTTCCGCCATGCGATGCCGATAAAATCCAAATTCCATGGCTTATTTCTTGTTTGAAATGCAAAAAAGGGTGATCATCGTTGAAAAAAAAGGATATCCGCACATTTTCTTATCATTTCAAAAGTGCATCCGCTGTTAATTTTGCCGCATCAACCAACATCACACATTTTGAAAGTTCCAACAGGTAAACTTATCTCCATTGGAGGAGCAGAAGACAAAGGCACGGAGAGTGAAGGATATTACAATCAACATAACAACCTCCATTTTTTTGAACTTGGAATTCTCAAACGGGTTGTTCAGGAAATTGGCGGCGTAGACAAACACATCGTTGTTGTAACTACAGCAAGCAGCATACCACAAGAGGTAAGTGAAAATTACATGGGCGCATTCGGAAAATTCGGATGCACGCATGTTGAACATCTGAGTATCCGCAATCGGAATGATGCACGCAATCCTGAATTCATTGAAAAAGTTAAAAAATGCGATGGCATCATGTTCAGTGGTGGCGATCAACTTCGACTAACTACGATTTTTGGAGGGACAGAATTTCTCGATATTCTGCAACAAGGATACAGGGAAGAAGGATTGGTAATAGCAGGTACTTCGGCTGGTGCAATGGCCATGAGCAACACCATGATTTACCAGGGCCGAAGTGATCTTGCACATCTCAAAGGCGAAGTAAAGATCACAACCGGTCTTGCCTTTATGCCTGATGTAATTATTGATTCTCATTTCGACAAGCGCGGGCGTTTTAATCGTCTCGCTCAGGCCGTTGCAAGCAATCCATCCTGCACAGGCATTGGATTGGGAGAAGATACCGGAGTAATTGTGACCAAAGGAAATCACCTTGAAGTAATTGGAAGTGGTGCAGTTGTAATTGTGGATGGCAAAGACATTCGCCATAGCAATATCACCGATGTTGGCATGGGAACTCCCATCTCAATCGAAAACCTGCGTGTAAATATTCTTGTTCAGGGAAATTCCTATTTGCTCAAAGAAAGGCAATTTGTACCTGGTGAAATAGTCACTTATGAAGAAGATTAAGGTATCGGATTAAACATTTTAAAGATATCACCCCAAACAAAAAGCCCATTCGAAGTGAATGGGCTTTTTCAGTTTTATGATTCTAGATTAACGTTTACCGTAACGGTTATCGATAATATCTGCAACTTCTTTATAGGAATTCAATACACTTGAAACAGGGCGGCTCTTCACGCTCTTGTTTAGTGTTGCCTGATCTGTCAGGTAGTTATCGGCTGATGTGCCCGGAACAATATCCGCTGCACGTTGAATTACGTATACTCCACCTTCTCCAACGATTGGGCTTGAAATCTGGCCTGTTTTTAAACCAAATGCTGCACCAACAACTTTTACATCGTTACCACCTGCACCACTTTGAGGAATGTTGTTGCTCTTGAGGGTTAGGTTTTCTGCTTTCTTCACCTGAGTGCTGCATGCCGCCGCAATTTCCTCCAGCGTGCCAGTCTTCATCAACTCAAGATATTTCTCCGCTTTCTTTTCCTTAATCACCTTCACCTTTATTTTCTCGCGGATGTTTTCAAAAGTTGGAACACCGCGCTCTTTGATGTCGACCAATACTGCGATGATGTAGTTTTCATCAATCAAAAATGGCTGCGATACGTCGCCAATTTCTGCTCCATACGCCCAAGTCACAATCGGACCTGAATTTGGAATATTTGAAACCTGTTGCGCATTGGCTTTGAAATCATACGCTTTGGTAATTTCTGTGCCGCCATTCAAGGTATCGGCAGCATTGCGGAAAGTTGCTGTATCGGCAAAACTTTGAGAGAAATCACGAGCGAGTTGATATGCATTGCGAATTGTATACTGACTTGCGACAACGGGTCTTTCAATAACAGACACCTTGCGGTAAGGCTCATTCTTCTTGGTCACTTCTAGGAGGTGAACACCAAAACTTGTCTCTACAATTTGAACAACACCTTTCTCACCATTGAAGCAAGCGTCTTCAAATGGTTTTACCATAGAACCACGTCCAAACATGCCCAAATCACCACCATTCGAACTTGTTCCATCCGTTCCATACTGGGCCGCCATTTCGGCGAAATTGTTGTTGGCAACAATCACTTTGCGCAAAGAATCAGCTTTTGCTTTAGCAATATCTCCCTTCTCTGCAAGGAGAATGTGACGAGCCTGCACCGAATCACGATCTACAGAAAGTCCGCCGATTTTTGCAATTTTGAATGCATTGTTATGAATGAATGGACCCACAACTTTTCCAACTGAATCATTCATTACTTGCGTATTGTATGGTTCAGGGAAGCCCCCTTTGTATTTCATTACAGCCTGCGCTCCACCTTGTGTTTTCAAAGCGGCAAACATCGAATCTGTTGGCGATGCCTGAAATTCGGATGCTAGTTTGGTAAGCTCAGCCTGATATTCTGAACTATCTTTTGAAGATGGACCTACAGGGAACTTGATAAATTCTACAGAACGACTGGCTTCTTGTTTGTATTCGCGCTCGCCTTTGTGTTTGTTGTAGTATGCTTTCAAATCGGCATCGGTATACGCAATTGTGCTATCCGGAACGGTGTTGTAAGGCACAACTACATAATCGATAGACACTTTGTCATTTGTCATTTTGAAAGACCATTTTGCATCCAACGCATTGGCATAAGCACCACGCTTCAACATTGCGTCGTATTTTTCACGCTGACGGGTAGCAATCAAAAGATTTTTCCAACCCTGAGCCATTGTTTCATCAAATCCTTCAAAATTCTGGCGCATTTGATCTTTAAGAGCGGTGCTATCCTTACCACCATAAATCGTATTCAACGAAAATGGCGACAGGTAATCACCAAAAACAAATGCATCGTATTCTTCTTCGGTAATATCCAAACCAAGTTCATTGAACTCGTCTGTATAAAGTGTAGAATCTACAAGTTGATTCCATGTCTCATTATCCAATTGAGACTGGTTGCTCTGATATTGGAAAAGGCGTGAACGCACTCCGCGCACTTCGGCCCATTGTCTTGCATTGATTGTAGTTCCATCAATTTCGCCGATATCGGAATTGGTTGAACCAAACATTGCCATTACCGCATCGTATGGAATCAAAAAGCCGAGAAGACCAATACCTACCATTACTAATACCAGCCAGCCTTGCTGTCTGATTTTTTCAATCATTGCCATAGTTCGAAAAGTCTAATTTTAAAATTGGGCCGCGAATATCGTAAATTCCTCATACATTCCATGCAATGGCATGAAAGGAATTTTATAAAATGCCTGATTTTCTTTGATTTAGCCCCAATCCGGCCTAATCGTTGACTGTTAGTTTCACGAGTTCCACGCGAGTTTCACTGACTATCAGCGGTATAAACGAGAATTCTTCGAAGGAAATCTGTTCTCCTTCCTCAGGGATATCTCCATAGAGATGAAGAATTAACCCACCCAGCGTATCGTATTGCTCATCATCGGCGGGCAAGCCAAGGTTGTATTTTTCGTTGATGTAGTCGATCTCAAGTCTGGCTGAAAATTCGAATTCTCCGTTACCAAGCTCTTTTTCAGTCGTTTCCAGGTTATCGTGTTCGTCTTCAATTTCGCCGAAAATTTCTTCTACGACGTCTTCCATGGTAATAATTCCGGCTGTTCCACCAAATTCATCTACCACGACGGCCACGTTTCTTTTTTCTTTGATAAACAGTTCCAGGATTTCATTGGCGGGCATAGGTTCTGGAATAATGGCAACGGGCCGGAGCACATGTTGGATCTGAGCTGGTTTTCTGAATAATTCGAAAGAATGCACGTACCCTATTACATGGTCGATACTATCTCTGAAAACCAATATTTTACTTAATCTGGTTTCAATAAACTTTTGCCTGAGATTTTCGATTGAATCTGTGATATCAATGGCCACGAGTTCGTTGCGTGGCACCAGGCAATCCCTCGCCTTTACACTTGAAAAGTCCAGGGCATTTTGAAAAATCTGAATTTCCAGATCAATATCTTTGTTGGGGTCGATATTGCCTGTAGCCTGTTCCAGATAATGATCCAGATCTATCCGCCCAAATTCTACCTCCTCCTCTTTGGGTTCCTTTTTTACAAAAATCCTCAGGAAAAGATCAGATATGGAGGTGACTATCCAGGCGAACACATATAATAAGGTGTACCATATCAAAAGCGGGATGGCAAAAAGATTCAACCATCGGTTGGGATTGATGCTAAATAAGGCCTTGGGGATGAACTCCGCAAAAACCAATACAATTGCCGTAGAGAGTAACGTCTGGGTAATGAGCATTCCGAATCCATCCAGCCATTCGTATGCAGGATGCAGATAAATATCGAATCCATGGATGATGGCCTCACCCATGAAATATCCAAAAATCACAAGCGCAGCATTGTTGCCAACGAGCATTGTGGCAATGAACATTTTTGGATGACGCGTAAAATGACCAATGATATTGGAAGCGAAGACGCCCTGCTTTCTATCAAGTTCTATCTTGAGTTTATTGGCAGTTACAAACGCAATTTCCATCCCGCTTGAAAAAGCAGACGTGATTAACGCAAGAACAACAATAAGGATCCAGTTTGATTCCATTCAGCGCACAAATGTAGTATGCATTCTGCTTATGCCGCAGATTGCGCTCCAGACCTCAGTTTCCAGTGAAGAAGCCAAGACAGACAAAGCGCAAACAGAATCATTGCACACACTAAATGCACAGGTTGGATATAAGCCGGCATACCCAAATAACTTAGCACCATTCCTGAAAGCGCTTCAACAAAAACCATGACCAAAATCCAGTTGATTTCCCTGTATCCTGAATTCATTTTGCGGTGCATCATAAATAGGTAAATAGAAATAAGTGTTACTGCAATAGCAAAACTCCTGTGGATTTTGAAAATCGCAGGCAATTCTTCGATCCATGTTGAGCGCACATCATTGCGGCGGGCTATCAGATCTATTTCTTCACGAACCTGCGTGCCCATTACTATTTGCATGATTGTGAGAAGAAGCAGTGCAACAACAAGCCACATTATTTTTTTATCACTTTTTCCCGGAGAAATACGATTTCTGAAATTTGCCAACAAACCCATTAGTGATGCAATAATCCCCATTGTACCCAACATGTGCAGCGTAATTGAATTTTCTTTGAGATTGCCATCCACAACCAATTTGCCAAGCCACGCTTCAAAACCAATCATAAACACGGTTAGAAAAGCAAATACCAGTGGCCAGTAGTTTTTGGTACGTCGGCCATTTATCAATGCAAGAATGCTCATGATAAGTATTGGTAATCCAAGCACGCCAGTGGCTAGTCTGTTGATGTATTCTATCCAGGTATGAACCGGATTAAAAACGGCATAATCGTGCTTGGGATATTTTATCCAATCATACTTCGAGAATGTGCTTCCCGATTTAAAATCGTGGGTAGCGACCCAAAGTGTATCATGGTCGATCACCATTTGACCTTTTTCAAAATCCCGCCCTTCTCTGAAAGTAAGTGGTTCGACATTGGTTGGTGGAATAACATAACCAAAACAAAACGGCCAATCAGGACATCCCATGCCACTGCCTGTAATACGCACCACGCTGCCTGCGATGATAACCACGAATACCAGCGTGAGCGAGAGCCTTGTGAAAAACAACAAATTCCTTTCGGATGACATATCGGCGAAAATAGAGTCTGACAAAATTGAACACGTCTGATTTTTGTCAATAGATCAGGAAAATCCGGTTTTCAATTCACATTAAATTTGCAAAATGGCCCTTGATTCCCACCTCATTCAAAAAAATGTGATCTTTATTCGTGAAGGTACATTTTTCCCGAAAACCGGTGTAATTGTTTCCTATATGGTTTTGATACCGTGCCTGATAGCCATTATCTCCGGTGCATTCGTTGCTGCATTCTTATTATTGGCTGCGTTATTTGTGGCTTTTGCAAGAACCGGTTTTGATATTGATATCAGCAAAGAACGTGTGCGAAATCATGTCCGGATTTTCGGATTAAAATTTGGAGAGTGGAAGGACATTTCGGGATTAAACGACATGGCCATTTTGCGAAGCAGAAAGGCTTATACATCCTCCAATCGGGTGCACAGCACTACCTATCACGAGTATATGTTTGAAGTCTATATTCTAAACGAAAACCATTTGTACAAAGTACATGTAGCAAGCGCTCCCGGATATGAAAAAGCAGAAGAACTTGCACATCTTATTGCTGCGCATTTGCCTGTGCGGTTGACAGAATTCAATCCACAAGGTCCAAGTCGCGGGCGCCGCAGGTGAATTACTTCTTGATAATTCTTACCGGGTCTAAGACTTTCCATTTCTTTTCATCAATTGCCCGATTAAAGTCTGCAACCTGTATTTCAAAAACTGCATCCAGTCGTTTCGACACAATGGCGTATCGACCATTGATTTCATCATAAACGTCCTGCATTTGTTTTGAAGGACGGCCATCATCTGCGTTCAAAAAATCACTCAATGAACCATATCGCTCAAGAATTTGATAAGGGTACCTGAGTGGGTCGAGGTAGGTTTTTATTTTTGAATTAAACAGTGTATCCTCAATGGCCTGCAGTGAATCGAGCAAAGGTTTCGACCATTTTTTGAGCGTTTTGATATCGGTGGTATCGGTGAAACTTCCCATAAAATCATTCACCTGTTTGCGCACTCCTCTGATCTGAAGTATTTTTTTTACAATTTCATCCTGCTTGCGATTTACATTCATCGACAGATCAAATTGCGCCTGCAAATCCGATGCAGAAGATCTGACTTGTGGATCAAGAACTATCTTAAACGTATTTGTTTGGATCATCTTGCCATTAATCCAAAGCTTTATGGTATAACTACCCGGAAGTGCAGAGGGGCCGTGCAGTTGTTCCGGGGCCCAATAATCCTCTTCTATCAATTTGGCTGACGGATAGCGCATATCCCAAACAAACTGATGCATACCCGAACGAGTGTTCAATTGATTCTTTTTTATTTTGAGAGTGGGATGCAACTTTTGTTCCTCTTCTTTGACAAATGGTTTCCCGGTTGGATCAGTCAAACTCGAAAATGCGATGATGCTGTCTCCTTTTTCAGTATAGAACGCTAACCGTATTTCGCCAGTTGCGGGTTGTTTCAGATAATAATGACAAATAACTCCGTTGGGAGCATTGGTGCCTTCTTTAATTTTTGATTCCATTGCAGCTTCAGGGCTCCTCTGATCTCCGCCCATACGAATGGCCTGTTGTGGTTTGAATAGATAAAAATCCGAAGATGTTGAATTGGATTTTATTTCATAGAGCGGAGTGAGATCATCCATTACCCAAAATGATCTTCCATGGGTTGCAATCACCATTTGCGCGAGCTCTTTGTGAATACGCAAATCCCAAACCGGAGTTACTGGAAGGTTTAATTGCAAAGACTGCCATTGTTCACCATCATCAAAAGAAACGTAGATACCACGCTCCGTTCCGGCATACAAAAGACCTTTGGTATTGGGATCTTCGCGAATGCATCGGGTGTAATCACCTTCTTTAATTCCATTTACTATTTGTTTCCAGGTTTTGCCATAATCGGTTGTCTTATATAAATACGGCTTTGTATCATCCAGGCGGTAACGATGTGCGGCGATATAACACGTTCCGGCATCGTGTGAGGATGGTTCAATGATGTTAATGGTTGACCATTCCGGCAATCCCGCCGGAGTTACTTTGTTCCATGTTATACCATTGTCTTCGCTGATATGAACCAGTCCGTCGTCACTTGCTGCCCATAATAATCCTTGCTTTATGGTTGATTCTGCAAATGCGTAGATGGTGCAATAAATTTCTGCTCCGGTGTTGTCTGGAGTCAGAACTCCTCCACTCTGCAGTTGTTTGGAAGGGTCATCGCGTGTCAGATCAGGAGAAATTGTTTCCCAGCTCATACCGTTGTCTGTGGAGCGATGCACATAATTGGATGTACAATACAAAACATCTTTGTTCCAGGGCGAGAATAAAATTGGATAGGTCCATGCAAAGCGGTATTTCCATGTTTCTCCACCCCAGCCATCATTGATCAATGGATAAACGGATACAAACTTATCCTGGTGATTGGAGTGATCAAATCGTGTCATGATGCCATCGTATTCCCCGCCATAAGTAACATCCGGATTGCCGGGTTGAGGCACAATATAACCTGCTTCTCCGCCGGCAACATTGTACCAGTCGCGATCTCCAATTCCCGATTGATAACTGCGTGTAGCAATTCTCACAGAACCCCAGTCCTGCTGACCTCCGTAGGCGTTGTATGGAAAATCATCGTCGATGTTGACATGGTAAAATTGTGACGTTGGTATCTCATGCGCGGTCCAGGTATCGCCACCATTCATCGTAACAGTTACACTTCCATCGCAACCCAAAACAAAATTTTCCGAATTGGAAGGATTGATCCAGAGATCATGATTATCGCCATGTTCCTGTTCAATTTTGGAATACGTTTTTCCACCATCGGTACTCTTCATTAATTCAAGATTTGTGACATACACCACGTCTTCATTTTTAGGATCACAAAATACTCCGCTGAAATACCATGGGCGCTGTGTGATATCGTTGGAAGTGGAAACCAATGTCCATGTTGCTCCGCCATTATCGCTCCGATACATGCCTGGAGTCTTACTTTCTATCAAAGCATACACCCGTTCAGGATTTGAAGCCGAAACAGATACACCCATTTTGCCCAAAACTCCTTTGGGCATTCCTGGATTGGTTACAAGCGATTTCCACGTTTTACCGCCATCAGTGCTTTTCAAAAGATCACAACCAGGCCCGCCACTATCGAGCTTCCATGGCTTTCGATTGACCTGCCAGAACGTTGCATACACTACATTCGGATTGGAAGGATTGAAGTCGATATCGATTGCACCGGTAAGTTCATTTTTGTATAAGATTTTCTCCCAGGTTTCGCCTCCGTTTGATGTTTTATAAATACCCCGCTCAGCGTTTGAACCAAACATTTTCCCCATGATGGCAGCGTAGGCGATATCCGGATCTGTAGGATGAATAACAATTCTTCCGGTGGCTGATGCATCTAATTTGAGAACCCGTTTCCATGTGGTGCCCGCGTCAACGGATTTGTAAATGCCATCGCCCATGATGGCTGTATTGCGGATTGCGGCCTCTCCCATTCCAACATAAATTACATTCGGATCTGAAGGTGCCACCGCAAGCGCTCCCACTGATGCAGACGTGAAATTCGAGTCTGAAATCGGAAACCAATAATTTCCGCCATTGGTTGTTTTCCAAACACCTCCACCGGTTGCCCCCATATAATAGGTAAGCTCATCACCAATCACACCGCTTACCGCCAATGACCTTCCACCCTGAAATGGGCCAATACAGCGCCATTTCATTCCGTTGTATTTCGCGAGATCAACTTTTGAAGAAGTTTGAGAAGTGCTTTCTGGTTTTGTATTCTTTTTCTTTTGAGAATATAATTCCTGAGAAGAAAAAACGAATAGGCAAAGAACAAATAGTAGTTTTGATTTCATCTGACAGAGGTTTGCACAAACATATGCCACATCACACAAGGACTATTCATTTTCATCACGAAATAGAGCTGCCCATACCGTTTGAATTCGTAAAAAAACGATTTCAGTTACCCGACAGACCAAAGAACAATGGTGAATTTTCCTCAGCATAGATACGGAAATCAGAATAATCAGGACAAGAAAAAGCCCCGATTAACGGGGCTTTTCACATATTCTTTGATTAAACGCAGATTATGCATCAATTTTCGCATACTTCGCATTGGCCTCGATAAAAGCACGACGAGGTGGAACATCATCACCCATCAACATCGAAAAGATGTGGTCACATTCCGCTGCATTTTCAATTGTCACCCGACGAAGAGTGCGATGTGCAGGATTCATGGTTGTTTCCCACAATTGCTCCGCATTCATCTCCCCAAGACCCTTGTAGCGTTGCACGTTTACGCTGCTGTCCTGACCTGCACCTTTTAGTTCTGCAATAAGCGCATCGCGTTGGTCTTCATTCCATGCGTATACTGCTTTAGTTCCTTTCTTAACAAGGTAAAGAGGAGGTGTTGCGATATAGATATATCCTTGTTCTATCAACTCCTTCATGTGACGGAAGTAGAATGTAAGAATCAGCGTTTCAATGTGCGATCCATCTACGTCGGCATCACACATGATGATGATTTTGTGGTAACGAAGTTTTGCGATATTCAACGCTTTGCTGTCTTCTTCTGTGCCAACAGTAACACCCAAGGCCGTGTACATATTGCGAATCTCTTCGTTGTCGAAAATCTTGTGCGCCATGGCTTTTTCGACGTTCAGAATTTTTCCGCGCAATGGAAGAATAGCCTGAAACTGGCGTTCGCGTCCTTGTTTGGCAGTACCACCAGCCGAATCTCCCTCAACAAGGAACAACTCACTCTTCATAGGGTCGCGTTCAGCGCAGTCGGCAAGTTTACCCGGAAGTCCACCACCTGTTCCCACGCCTTTGCGCTGCACCATTTCACGTGCTTTTTTCGCTGCATGGCGGGCTTGTGCTGCCATGATCACTTTGTTCACGATTTGTTTGGCATCAACCGGATTTTCTTCCAGGTATGCTTCCAACATTTCGCTCACTACCTGACTAACAGGAGCAACGGCTTCTTTGTTACCAAGTTTTGTTTTTGTCTGTCCTTCAAACTGGGGCTCTTGCACTTTTACCGAAACGATTGCGGTTAGACCTTCGCGGAAGTCATCGGCATCAATTTCAATTTTCAGCTTTTCGAGCATACCGCTTTTTTCAGCAAACTTTTTGAGTGTGCTGGTCAATCCGCGTCGGAAACCCTGAAGGTGTGTACCACCTTCGTGGGTATTGATATTGTTTACGTATGAGTGAATATTTTCATTGAAAGAATCGTTGTACACCATGGCCACTTCCACCGGAATTTCTCCATCGAGACGGTCCATGTGGATGATTTTGCCAATGATTGCAGGGCGGGTTTCGTCGAGGTAACTTACGAATTCTACCAATCCCCTTTCGGAAAGGAAAAGCTCAGTTTTTGGCTGTGCGTTTTCGTCCAGGGCGCGCATATCGGTAAGCGTAAGTGAAATTCCTTTGTTGAGGAATGACAATTCGCGCAGACGACCTGCGAGGGTTACGTAGTTGTACTCCGTACTATCGAAAATAGAACTATCTGGTTTGAAGTGAACGGTGGTGCCGCGTGTGGTCGTGTCGCCAATGCTGCGGGCCGGGTACAACGGTTTACCTATGCTGTACTCCTGCTCCCAGATTTTACCATCACGGTGAACTTCGGCACGCAGGTGAATACTCAATGCATTCACACAACTAACACCCACTCCGTGAAGACCTCCGGAAACCTTGTATGATCCTTTGTCGAATTTACCACCAGCACCAATTTTGGTCATTACAACCTGCAGTGCGCTAACACCTTCCTTTTTGTGCATATCAACAGGAATTCCGCGGCCGTTATCCGAAACGGTAACAGAATTGTCTTCATTGATCACCACTTTGATCAAATCGCAGTGGCCTGCCAGGGCCTCATCGATTGAGTTGTCTACTACTTCATAAACGAGGTGATGAAGACCACGCACACCGGTATCTCCGATGTACATCGACGGACGCATCCGCACGTGCTCCATTCCCTCAAGACTCTGAATATTATCGGCTGTATAAGTTGGTTCAGATTTTGTTTTTGCTTCTTCTGACATAGTTACTGTTTCTTCCACGTGTTTTAGGCTTTAAATCGTCTTTTCTTTTTGTAAAAAAGGGGCGAAAAGCCCCCGGATTTTATTCGTTCACAAAGGTAGCGATTCTTCACCTCTGACAAGGCATTTGTTAGCAAAAAACGCGATGTTTTTTCAAATTATTTTAACAGCGGTTTAATACTTTTCAAATCGCATCGATTTTCACTCAAAATGGTTGTTTTGAACCCGAAAATACCTTACATTATACCCGATTAAATTTCATCCGATATTATGCAGCGAATTTCCATTCCAATCCACAAGTCCTTTGCATTTCAATTGCGAAACCAATTGGATAATCCCGGACAATTCTGGTTTAGAACGCTGGAGGGTTATAAAGAGGGTCGTCCGATGCTGCTTTAACCACACGTTTTGCATGAGGCAGGCCATCAGCAATTTCTCCTGCAAGGGCTCCTGAATCACCCATCTGGATGGATAAAACATCACCCGAAAGTCCATGTAGAAATACCCCAAGACGCGCTGCCGAAGAAGGATCATAGCCCTGTGCAAGCAATCCGGCAATTACTCCTGTTAGAACATCTCCTGATCCAGCAGTTGCCAGAATTGGATTTCCGGTGGTGTTGAAGCTGATTTCTCCATTCGGCGTTGCTACCCGGGTGTAAGGACCTTTCAAAACGATGACTACGCCCAATTCCCTGGATTTTGTCCGCAGCACTTCAAGCCGCTCCTTATCACTTGTTGTTTCACCAAATAACCTGTTGAATTCGCCAATATGCGGCGTTAAAATGCTTCCCTGCGGAATATCATTGAATAGATTCTTCTCAGCTATCAGATTTAAAGCATCCGCATCCAAAACACACGGACATGCTATTTCCTTCAAAACTTTTCGCATCATCAATGCCACTTCTGGAGCCTTTCCCAAACCTGGCCCCAACGCAAGGCTTTCAAAACCATTTAATTCTCCAGCCGACTTGATGTAATCTACTCCCTCATCTACATCGCACATAACCTCAGGCAAAGCGGTCTGAACTATGGAATAACCACATGCCGGAATTCTGGCCGTAAGCATGCCGGCTCCCACTCTCATGGCCCCTCTTGCAGCGAGCAAACAAGCTCCCATTTTGCCTTTACTTCCTGCTATCAAAACCACATGTCCATTGGTCTTTTTATGCACGTTCAACGATCGAAATTCCAAATCAAATACCGCTTCCACCATATCGTAGGCAGAGTATTCACAATCTGTGCTGCGTTCAAAAACGTGATCTAATCCGATGGAAACAATTGTCAATTCCCCGATGTAGCGGGTATTTTCTGAAACAAGCAAAGCTCTCTTGGGAACTTCAATTGTCAGTGTGCGATCGGCCCGTATAATAAATCCTTCCTGCCCCGAAAAGTCATCTGGAAGCAATCCCGAAGGAATATCAATCGCGATTTTAGTGCACGTTATATTCTGGTTAATTTCATTAATGGCAGTAGCAATCAGACCATCAGCCGGACGCGAAGTTCCGCTTCCAAGAATACAATCCAAAATAATGGAATCGGGCTCAAACACCAGGTGGTTTTCATCTTTCCCATAAAACATCAATGGTAAATCGGCCTCCATAACGCGTTCCAGATTCATTCGGAAATCTTTGGAGCCCTGCTGAGCATCCCCAACAACAACCACGCTCACTTCAACACTTTGTGAAGCCAGAATTCTCGCCATGCAGAGACCATCGCCTCCATTGTTGCCAATTCCACAAATTACATACACGCGATCCGGATCTTCGAGTATCAGCAATTGTTCCACTAATTTTTCGGCAGCAAACTCCATCAACTCCGAAGAATCTTTGAAATGGCTTTCGATAGTGGCCTGATCCCATAGCCGAATTTGATCTGACGTAAATAATTTCATTGTAGTTGAAAAAAAATCTGGTGTCAATGATACTACCGGAAACCCCAGAAAAATTGCGCGCAATAGATTCCACAGGCACGCGTTCGCAAGTTTAAATCTGCATATCCCTCACAATTTGGCCCGATTTTACATTGAAGCCGGTAAAATCCGCTTTTTAAAACCATGCTGAAGCACACCTTGATGCTGGGCCTTGCCCTTGTTCTGGCCACAGTCGGAATAGCTCAAAAACCAATCGCTTTGTACGATGCAACACGCATCTACAAAGAAGGATTGGACCTTTTTGATCACGAAAAATACAGTCCTGCAAAGGAAAAATTCGAACAGTACATTGCCCAGGAAAAAAATCCACAGAACGCTCTTCGGATCAATTCTGAATACTACCGTGGTATTTGCGCGCTGTATCTCTTCCATCCCGATGCTGAATTTATTTTGGAACAATTTGTTCTTGAACATCCGGATTCTCCATGGAAACAACGTGCTTATTTCGAACTAGCAACTTTCAACTACAAGAAAAAAAGTTATAAAAAAGCTCTGGAGTGGTTCAACTACGTAGACGAAAATCTGCTAACCAGGGAAGAAAAAACAGCATTTCGCTACAAGCGCGGACATGCGCGATTCGAAACAGGTGATATTGACAACGCACGCATAGATTTCTTCGAAGCCAAACAAAGTGATAGCGAATACAAACAAGCTGCTACCTATTATTATTCGCACATTGCATACGAGCGAAGCGACTTGCAAGTAGCATTAGAAGGATTTCTGCAACTGGAAAACGATCCGGTTTTTAAACCTCTGGTCCCGTATTACATTACCCAGATTTATTACAAACAGAAGCGTTATGACGAAGTTTTGAAGTACGGACCTCAGGCTCTTGAACAGGCCCAGGCCAATGCAACCAAGCGGGCTCCCGAAATTGCCCGACTGATTGGTGATTCTTATTGCATTCGCGAAAATTATACCGCTGCTCTTCCCTATTTGGAGCAATATCATGCAGCCAGTGACAAAGCAGATATAACACGTGAAGATTATTACCAGCTTGGATATGCCTATCACCGCACCAACAATTATCAGAAAGCCATCGATGCATACAAAGGATGTATTGGCGAAAATGATGAGTTGTTTCAACGTGCTTCTTACAACATGGGCGAATGTTATCTTAAGCTCGAACAAAAGGAATATGCGCGCAATGCTTTTAAAGAAGCCGCTGATCTGGAATTCAACAAAGAGATTCAGGAAGACGCATTGTTCAATTACTCCAAACTCGCCTTCGAACTTTCTTACAATCCATTTCACGAAGCCATCACCGCATTTGAAGAATACCTGGAGAAATATCCAAATTCTCCGCGGCGGGATGAAGCGTATGAATTTCTTCTGAACGTGTACATGAAAACACGGAACTATGATCGCGCCTTAAAATCACTCGATAAAATTCAGAACAAAGATGCACGCATCAAAGAAGCCTATCAGGTGGTAGCTTACAATCGGGGAGTTGAATTATTCCAAAGTGCCGATGTGGCGAGCGAATATGCCGAGGCAGATAAATATTTTGACAAAGTGGCCACCTATCCGGTGAATCCAACATTGAATGCCGACGCCAAATTCTGGAAAGCAGAAATTCCGTATCGCCGCGGACAATACACCGAGGCTATCAAACGCTACAACACATTTTTAGCAGAACCCGGTGCTTTCAACAGCGAGTTTTACGGACTGGCTCATTACGGAATGGGATATGCCTATTTCAAATTGGCCAATGCTGAAGACAATTACCCTGTTGCCAAAGACATTTATTCCAATGCAAATACTGCTTTTCGCAAATTTGTAGATGGCGGTCATCCAAAAGAACCTTCTAAAGTCAGCGACGCTTACATACGCATCGGAGATTGTTTTTATGTAAACAAAAGCTTCGGTCAAGCCATTTTGTACTATGATAAAGTGGCAGACAAAGAAGATGTGGGACGCGATTATGCCATGTATCAAAAAGCTATTTGTTATGGCATGGATGGCAAGAATGACAAAAAAGCCTGGGTGCTGAAAAGCCTGCTAAGTGAGCGACCTGATTCGAAATATGAAGTAGATGCCAAATACGAACTCGCATCAACCTACCTGATGGATCTCAAATTGAACGAAGCAAAAACGTATTACAACGACATCATCAAGAATCACTCAACTTCGCAATATGTTAAGTTGTCGATGAAAGACATGTGTCTGGTGTATGTGAAAGAAGGCAATCGCGAAAAAGTGCGTGAGAACTGGCAGGCTATCAAAGCCAAATATCCCAACGACGGAATTCTGAAAGATGCCTATGAGATTTGTAAGAGCATGTTGATTGAAGATCCGGACTTTCAGGCTGATGCTGTAAACATTGGCGGCTCTTCCAAAGACGAAGTAGAAACAGAGGTATTTCTTATAGCCGAAGACGCAGCTCAAAATGGTGATTGCTCTACAGCGATTACCAAACTTACTTCTTATCTGCAGCGTTTCCAACCCGCCGGATATGGCGTTGAGGCAAACTACTATCTGGCCAGATGTTATTATCAGGCAGATCAATTGGACAAAGCACTGGATAGTTACAACTTTGTAATTACGAACGGCGGAAGTGATTATGAAAATATGGAAATCAGTCTTAAAAACGCTTCCATCATCACTTACAACAAAGGCAATTATGCACAAGCGAAGGAATACTATGTGAAACTTCTCAATGCCCTATCTAAGGCCAATCAACTGGAAGCACAGATAGGAATGATGCGTTGTAATTATTTCCTGAAAAACTATACCGAAGCGAAAAACTATGCAGACCTTGTTTTGCAGAATGCCAGCACTCCGCAAGAAATACGTTTTACAGCTCAGTTGTGGCGTGGCAGGATGTTGCTCGAAGGTGGTGAATATGACAAAGCCATTGCAGACTTTAAAGAAGTGATCAAAAAAGGCGGTGTCGATGCTGCGGAATCCAAATATGGAATCGCCAAAGCGTACTATGGAAAAGGAGAATACAAAAAATCAGAAACTGAAATTTTTCAACTTGTTGAGAAATACTCAGCTTTTGATGAATGGAAATACAAAGCATTTTTATTGCTCGTAGATGATTACATCGCATTGAAAGATTATTTCCAGGCTCACACCACCATTGACGCCATCAAAGAAAATGTAACCGAACAATGGGTTTTAGATGAGGTAGCTATCAAAGAAGCCAATCTGAATGCGCTTGAAAATCCTCAGCCCGGTGGAACGAATGACGACATTGAAATTGACCTTGTACCTGAAGAGGGAAACGATTAATAAAAACGACCAAATCATGAATCACATGAAAAAGATATTTTTTGCCCTATTCGTTGTATTGTGTTCGTTAGTGGCCGATGCACAGCAAGATAGTTCTACAAACATTACCGTGGTATTTGATGGCGACCGACGACTTTTTCTGCGCGATGCAACACGCCTGAATGTGTGGCCACAAACCAAGGACAGCATTGTGGAAATGACCAAAATCAAATACACAACGTTGCCCACACCTAAAGCCATTACTATCGAACCAAAGTTGATACCAGCCGCGAAAATCAATGTGGAAGAAAAACTACCTTATCTCTACAAAGGATATTTGAAAGCAGGATACGGTACTTACAATACAATACCAATTGACTTCTATTTTTCGGATGGAAGAAGTAAAAAAGGTACATACGGAGTTCACTACCAATTTTTGCGTGGAGATGGCGTTTCATTAAATGATGAGGATAGCATTCCAGATCGTTATAGCGACAATAAAGCAGAAATCTGGGGCAAGTGGTTCATCAAAAAATATCAACTTCTCGGTAAGTTCAACTGGGATCGCAACGTAAGTCATTGGTATGGTTACAACATCAAAACGGAAGATGACGGTCCCGTATTTGACAGTCTGCAATTTGATCAACGCATGAATACATTTGGCGGTGGTCTTTCATTCTTCACCTATGAAAGAGATACAGGCGACTTTAATTTTCGTGGCGATATTTCCCTTCGTAACACTACAGACATCCGCAATAACAAGGAAACGAATTTCGATATTCTCCTTCATGGGCGCAGTCTTGTAGATAGCACACTGTATTCGATGGACGTTGGCGTAAACTGGAATGGATTTAAATTCTTTGGGCCCGACATTAGCGGTAAAATCGAAAATCGCCTGGACACCAATGTATACGACTTTCAACTGCCCGATAAGGTCTATCAAAATCGAAATTTCGATAATGCCATTATCAAATTTGTTCCAACTGCAAGTACAACCTGGCGGAATTTGCGGGCAAAAATCGGCGCTGGATTGTACATTGATGCGCGCGGTTCACAATCTGCTCATTTTTACCCGTTGGCCGAGTTGAGTTACAATTTATTTCATGGTATTGTTGTACCGTATGCTGGTATCCGCGGCAATCTGGAACCTACAACCTATTATGGATTGTATCAGTTAAATCCCTTTGTACAACCATTTCCTGATTTGCGCAATCGCAACAACAAACTGGATGCATACGCAGGTATTGGCGGCGCAGTATCAAGCACAGTATCGTATGCTGCCGGTGTGAATTATTTCAAATGGGACGATTTTGCATACTTCATCAACGATTCGCTGAGTTCTCCGGCAGATGGTTATTACACGTGGGGAAATCAATTCACTGTAGTATATGATGAGTTGAGCGCAATCAATTTCCATGGCGAACTTGCTTATTATGCCGGAGAAAAATGGAAAGGAAATATTCGCGTAGATTACTTTAACTACACCACTGTTGATACCGATCATCCATGGCATCAACCTGCATTGAAGCTTCTTGCAAACGGACAATACAATTTGAAAAATAAATTTATAATAAGCACAGATTTGTTCTACAACGGTGCACGCTGGGCAAAATCTCTTGTGCCCGTTGAAGGAGTTACACAAGCAGCCAACGGAAGCTATGAGTACAAACTCAAAGGATTCCTGGATGCCAACTTCAGAGTAGAATACCGTTACAACAAACGCCTAAGTGCCTGGTTGCAATTGAACAATGCTTTTGCATTGAAATACCAGCGCTGGGGTGCTTACAACAACCAACAATTGGTGGCTATGCTGGGCGCCAGTTATTCATTCTAATTCGGGCAACTCAATTTGGACATAACCATCAATACTCCTGCACTACTCTTCCCAGCCATCAGTCTGGTAATGCTTGCATATACCAACCGCTTCATGGCGTTGTCGAGTGTTGTGCGCCAATTGCACGACCGCTATAAAAAAAACGATGAGGCACCCAATCTGTTACTTCATGCCCAGATTAAAAGTCTCCGCTTCAGATTAAGACTCGTAAAGAACATGCAAATTTTAGGTGTCAGCAGTTTTTTGGTTGCCATTTTTTGCATGGGATTTATTTATTTTGATAAAATGGAAATGGCCCGCATAACTTTTGCTATTTCCATCATTCTATTTGCTGCATCACTCATCTTCTCACTTGTCGAATTGTTTCAAAGCACACACTCGCTCGAACTGGAATTGAGCGATGTAGAAGACCCTGATAGCGGCCTTCTCGAATATCTGAAGAACAAACTAAAAGTCTAGAGCACGCTTAACCACTATAAAACACGTTGCAAAAACTCCTCTATTTGTAAGGGAAATCCTTTGTGAAACTCTTCCCGATCAAAACCTTCCGGATCTGTTGATGGAAGGAAATTGGGACTTTTCATTGCAGCTGGAAAAGGAGTTAGAAATGAAAAATGTCCGCCCAATGGTAGGACATGATTTTCAATCAAAGATTTATCGGGTACACCATTGAGAACAATATCCGAAGACCATTGCCTTGGCGTGATATGATCCAATTCTCCCATCCAAAGTGATATTGGAATTTGGACCGAATCCAAAGCGCCTTCACCAAAAAACCAACCCGCCGCAGGTGCCAGCAGAACAATTGCCTTAACCCGGGTATCGTGTTTTACTTCAATTGGAGCTCCTTCTCTGGTAGTTGGATTTCCTCCAGCCAATGCCAGAGCGCTGTAACCCCCAAATGAATGGCCAATGGCAGCAATTTTATCACCTAAAATTGACTCCCTCAAAGAAGCATCTTGAAGAAGCGTTTCAACGACCAGATGCAATTGATACGGCCTGTAGATCAGATTATCGATACTGTCTTAAAGGG
>JBJXFC010000153.1:0-4823 GCA_046153915.1 Flavobacteriales bacterium | reverse complement strand
CCAGTTTGTTTTACCACCGCCTTTTTTGCTGTCATTTTCATAACTCGTAAAATTGTATTCCCCTTTGGCCAATTGCATAATGACATTGGTAGCTGCATCAATGCCTTCGTACATTTTTCCCTCAATAAATCGAGGTTTCATTTCATTTTCTACGATCAAAAAAGCCTTTGCATCCGGGATAGCGCCTTCCAGACCGCGGCCAACAGCAATGAAAACTTTGCCTTTTTCGGAAGGTGTTTTAGGTTTTATGAGAACCACAATGCCGTTGTCGTCCTTCTTTTGACCGATACCCCATTTTTCGCCAAGTTCGATGGCGAATTGGGCTTTTTCCATGCCGCATAAATCAGGTACTATAATGACTGCAATCTGATTGGAAGTAGCTCTGGCAAACTCGTCGAGCTTGTTTTCCAATTGTATTCTTTCAGAATTGGAAAGCAACTGAGCCACATCGTAAACAAGAAGTTCATTGTTTTTTTCAGGAAAGCATTCCTGACCGGCTTTCACCTTTTGACCCAAAAAGGAATTTGCAATGAGCAACACGGCCGATATGAAAAGGATAGCCTTTCTCATGCCTTGCCGTTTTTCTTTTTGCGTTTGAGACTGGTCACGGTATTGGACAATTCGTTGCGGTCTTCGGCAGAAATGGGAAAGTGTTTTTCCAATTCCGCTCCGGCGCGTCTCACCGCAGCCACAATGCCTTCATCGAATAGTTGATTTTTGAAGTGCGAAATAATCTCTTGCATGGTTGAATCCCAAAAACCAGGTTCCACTTTGGAATTGATACCCACATCCCCAAGAATTGCGGCTTTTTTATCGGCCATGGCGATATAGATCAGCACGCCATTGCGCAATTCTGTTTTGTGCATTTCCAGTTTTTCGAATACAAATGCTGCTCTGTCCAAAGCAAGTTCGGAACAATTGTCTTCGATGTGTACACGGATTTCTGCTGAAATTTTGCTTTCAGCTGCCTGGATAGCCAATTCAATTTTGCGGCGAGCGTCGTCGCTAATCAGATCATCGATCATGGATCAGAATTTCACTTTCGGAGCAACATCAGCGCCGGGCTGAGCTTCGAACATTTCGCGCACGGTGAAATTATCGATGTCATCGGCCACCATTTTTAGGCCCATTCTGCGCCATGTGCCGCGGATGTACGCGTTGTAATCTTTCACCGTTTCGTTGTAGCGATTGCGTTCGGTGTTGATGCGGTTTTCGGTTCCTTCAAGTTCTACCTGAAGCATCGAGAAATTCTGTATCGATTTCAGATCCGGGTAATTTTCTGTCATCCAGCCATTGAAACCGCGATATGTATTCATGAGCATCACATCTCCTTGCTGAATTTCAGTTGGAGTTTTGGCATTTTTGATTGCAGCAGCTTGTTGGGTAATCACATTGCCCACACTATCGGTATAGGTTGTCATCCGGGCGCGGGCCTGGGTAACACCGATAAGGATATCCGTTTCGGTCTTGGCAGCACCTTTTACTGTTTCTACAAGATTGCCAATGAGGTCTGCACGACGTTGGTAAGCGCCCTGCACATTTCCCCACGACTCGTTTACTTCTTCCTGGCGCACAATGGCTTCATCGCGAACGCCTGCTCCATAAAAATAGAAAATTCCGAAACCGACGGCCACAACAAGAACGAGGACAATAACAGACAATGTCAGCTTATTCATATAATTTCGAGGTTGTAATTGAACGTGCGAAGTTAGCATGTAAAGTCCTGCTAAAACGTCAATTTATCAAAAACAACGGTCAGTTTATTGTCAGTTCTCAACGGCCATTTAGAAGTGGTTGCCAATTGTAAGGATGCTTTGCTTATGTTTGGCGGCGAGGCAAATCACTAAATAATTTAATCAAAACATTACTTATGTCAGAGAAAGCAATTGTTCAAAGCGGACATCCGAAAGGATTGTGGGTTCTGTTCGGTACCGAAATGTGGGAGCGATTTAACTTTTATGGAATGCGTGCGATTTTGACGCTATTCATGATTAACTCACTGATGTATAAAGAATCAGAAGCTTCACTTATTTATGGTGGATTTCTGGGCCTTTGTTATCTGACGCCGATGCTCGGTGGATTTATTGCAGACCGTTTTCTTGGCAACCGCAATTGCATACTAATTGGCGGCCTATTGATGGCCATTGGTCAGTTTTTGTTGTTCACCAGCGCCTCCATTTTTTCAACAAAATTGGAGTCAGCTCAGATGCTGACATGGGTAGCACTTGGGATTATCATTTTTGGAAATGGATTCTTTAAACCGAACATTTCCAGTATGGTAGGAAGTCTCTATCCCAAGGAGCAAAAAAGCAAGCTTGACACTGCTTTCACCATTTTTTACATGGGTATCAATTTGGGGGCACTTTTGAGTCAGTGGTTTTGTCCATGGGTAGGCGATGTAAAAGACGTTGACGACGTAAGGGATATTTTTGCGTTTAAATGGGGATTTCTCGCAGCGGGTGTTGCCATGGTGCTCGGAACGATGGTGTTTTATATTCTTAAAAACAAATACGTTGTTACACCAACTGGTAAGCCTTTGGGAGGTCTGCCATCCAAAAATGTCGCTTCTGATTTCGAAGACGGCGAATCTCAAAAAGCGGTTTTTTCGTCAAAATCTCTTGCACTTACCGCTGCTGCATTTGCAGGCCTGGGTTTGCTTTTTCACTTCGTATTTGGTCAAAACGTAATTTATTCCATTATTTATGCCAGTGGTATTTCTTTGGCAGGATTAATTCTGACAGATAGTTCACTTACAAAAGTGGAGCGTCAGAGAATCTGGGTAATTTATATCGTGTCGTTCTTTATAATATTTTTCTGGGCGGCATTCGAGCAGGCTGGATCATCCCTCACTTTTATAGCAGACAAACAAACCGATACGAATTTTCTTGGATGGAAAATGCCGCCTTCCATGGTTCAGATTTTCAATGGTATTTTTGTAGTTCTTCTGGCATTTCCTTTCAGCTTTCTTTGGGATAAACTCAGGGCCAAGAATCGCGAACCAATTTCACCAATGAAGCAAGCCATAGGATTAGCGCTTATTTCAATTAGTTATATTATCATAGCATTCAATGTAAAGGATTTGGGCAACAGCGGATTGCTCGCTATTAAATGGTTAATCCTATTATACCTGATTCAAACATGCGGTGAACTTTGTCTTTCACCTATCGGACTTTCCCTTGTCGGTAAATTGTCTCCCAAGAGATTTTCTTCGTTGTTGTATGGTGTATTCTTCTTGTCCAATGCTTCCGGATATGCATTAGCTGGTACTCTGGGTTCGATACTCCCGCCAACCGGTGACAAGTATGAAAAAGCTGGCATTGAAGACGTTGATTTGAAAGGCATTCTTGATCATACCGTAGACCCTAGTGGAAGAGATCTCTTCATGCTCGCAAGATTGAACATCGCAACGGTCGATTTTGATGTAGCGAAAGCTAACAAGATCGATATGGAAGCCGTTCTGGGTCAAACAGATTCGCTTCCTCAGCCAAAAACTTTCAAGACTATCAATGAAAACGACCTTGTAATATTGCCAGCAGAGTTCGATACAGTTACTCCAATATCAAAAGAATCTGCTCAAGTACTAGGCAGAGGTGGATTTGACTACAACAAGTTGGTTAAAAAACACAAAACTGACAAGCTGAATGGTAAAGAGAAATTTTTCCTTGCCAAAGCGAACATTGCACAATTTGACAAACAAAAAGCCCTGAATTTTGGTGTCAATTTTGACCAAATTCTTGCTCCTAAGGATTCAATACTTCCTGAAAGTCAATTGCAAATTTTAAAAGACAAAAAAATTATTTCGATTGAATATCCAGTCTTTGCTGGCTTCCAGATTCAAGACTTATTTCAATTCTTTATGGTATTTGTAGTGCTAACGGGAGTCGCTTCTATCATCCTGTTAATGCTGACCCCTTTCCTCAAAAAAATGATGCACGGAGTTCGATAAAAACCGAATTTCCGAGAAATATTCTATTTTGGAGGCCTGAAATGATTGTCATTTCAGGTCTCTTCCTTTATACAGAACCAAATACCTATGGATAATAACACAATTGACAAGGATTTGAACGGCAACGAAGCCAAGAGCGCAGGTATTCACCCCGAGCTCGCTGCCATCCGCAATTTCAAAGGCAAATACCCCAAACAATTGTGGTATCTGTTCTTCAGTGAAATGTGGGAGCGTTTTTGCTTCTACGGAATGCGCGGAATGCTTGTATTTTTCATGATCCACCAGTTGTCGATGGAGGAAGAACAGGCGAATTTGCAATACGGAGCTACACAGGCCTTTGTTTATGCTTTCACCTTTATTGGCGGATTGTTTGCTGATAAAATTCTGGGGTATCGGAAATCGCTTTTCTGGGGGGGTATTTTGATGATTGCAGGAAGTCTCATTTTGGCATTCAGTCCGAAGGAATTGTTCTTTTTTGGTATCAGTTTTACGATTATCGGTACAGGATTTTTTAAGCCAAACATTTCGACCATGGTTGGCACCTTGTACCATGAAGGAGACAACAGAAGAGATGCTGGTTTTTCACTTTTTTATGCCGGTATCAATCTGGGTGCGTTGATTGGTGGATATATCTGCATTGCCGTAGGTAAAGGTGAAATGCTTTCCGACACCATCCCGGAAGCCATGCGCTGGAATATTGCTTTTGGATTTGCTGCCTTCGTTATGCTTATCAGTTTGATCACTTTTGTTTTCACCCAAAAATCGCTTGGTCCAATTGGACTTTCACCTCTTGGTCATATAAAACCCGAAAACCGCAGAATTTATGAAGCGCTTACCTATGTGGGCTCGCTTCTGGTAATTCCAGGCATCATGATGC
>JBJXFC010000133.1:0-20514 GCA_046153915.1 Flavobacteriales bacterium | reverse complement strand
CAGGGTTGGAATTACAGGGTTCTTCAAATAGAATAATATTTCCATTGTTTGCAACAGCCACCGCTTTCCCGGGTGCAATTTGTTGGACGACATTGCAAACAAACTCAGTAGGAGAAGGGAAGTCCGGAGCGCTCCAGGTGGCACCGCCATCATAGGTGTGTCGGATAGTTCCGGCATTACCCACCGCTATACCATTGGTTGCATTCATGAAATCGATGGACATAATATGTTCAGTGGTGTTGGCATTCTGTTGATTCCATGTTTGACCGCCATTTGTAGTCTTGAGCAGTGTGCCGGTTGCACCCGTCACAAATCCTGTTGTTGCAGAAACAAAATCGATAGAGAGCAAATTTGAGTTCGTGCCGCTTATTTGCGTACTCCAATTCTGTCCACCATCAGTCGTTTTCATAATGACGCCCCCGTGTCCACAGAGCCATCCTGTAAGTGCATCAACAAAAAAGATTTTGCGGATGGGGTTATTTACGCCCGTTGTAACAGATGTCCAGGTACTCCCAGAGTCGGTTGATTTACGCAACAGGCCATTATCCGAGCTGAAGAACACTGTCGTGGCATTTAGAAATGCGACATCGTAAATGGTTTGTGAGGTTCCACTTGTTGTATTCGCCCAGGTTGCACCACCATCTGTTGTCCGTTTCATTGCACCAGCGGCGCCAGCAACAATGCCGGTGTTTCCCTGCATCCGAATGGCATAAAAACCGGAACTCCCTGTCAACACCTGCTGCCATGTATGTCCACCATCGCTGGTTTTCCGCATTGAGCCGTTGGTGCCCGCTATCCAACCTGTATTTTGATCTGTAAAGTGCATTGCGTAATAATTATTGGGAAATACTGAAAGAACACTGGTCCATGTTGAACCCATATTCTGACTCACAATAAGTCCATAACCGGGATCAATTAATATGACCTTCTGATCGCCGTTGTATTCAAATTTCATGACATTATTTGTGGAGGAATGTGTAATTGTATTCCACGTATTTCCATAATCATCCGAATAGGAGAATTGATGTTGATCACGCACAATGCATAGAATTTCGTTTTTGAACTGAATATCGAAAACAGAAATAAAATCTGGAATGTTGGACCAGTTAAGACCGCCATCGGTTGTTTTCATGAATGTGAACGCCCCCCCCAGGAATCCTTCATTTTCATTAATAAAAACTATACTAAGAAATGATTGAAATGAATTGGTGGCAAATACGCTCCAGTTTAAACCACCATCGTGTGTTGTCATCACTAGTCCATTCGTTCCTACAGCAGTGCCTTTCAGTGCTGTTGTGAAAAAGATTGAATTAATGGTTTCTATGGTAGGTACTATTACGGAACTCCATGTAAATCCACCATTGCTTGTGGCATACATCTCTCCATTTTGGCCAGCTATCCAGCCATTGCTTTCATCAATAAAATATATGCATTCGAGATTTGATAAAGTCGATATTGGGAAAGTGGACCAATTATCCCCACCATCAAGGGTTTTTAGGAGGGTGCCCTGGTTTCCAACTGCCCAACCTATTTCACCCGTTATGAAAAAGAGTGATCGCAAGTCGAACTGGGTTTTGGATGCTCTGGCTTGCCAGGTAACTCCGCTATCTAAGCTTTTGATAATGGTACCCCGATTGCCGATTGCGATTGCTGTGTTTTCGTCCAACCAGGCAACGTGGCTATGATAGTTCGTTGCCCCTGGAGAACGCATCCATTGAGCATTTGAATTTGAAATACCTGCGAAAAAACACCACGTGCAAATCAGCAAGTAGAAAATGGAATGATAGAACTTTTTCATGATCTGAGAATATTATTTTGCAGATAGAACGCCTATCGAATTCTTTAAGATTCATGGTGTCAGGAGATCTTTAACGGATAGGGCTTGCAGATTAATAAATGCAGTGCAGCATTTTCGAAAGCGTCAGACATCATGAATGACAAGAGTGAAACCAAAGGGTAAACGGGTGCAAAATAGTAATCCCCGGTAGTGATGATTTACCGGGGATTCTAATCAAGTCGCAAACTTTCTCAATCCAATAATAATGCACTTGATATGGTGTGTGTACCGTTCGTATATTTTATAACATATAGGCCAGTTGCCAGATTTTCATTCAAAGCGATTTGGATAAGATTTTGTCCTTCCGTATTGATGACCGTTTGTTGCACGAGAAGACCAGTGGATGAAAAGATCTGGACATCCAATATGCCTTCAAAAGGTGTTTCGGACCATAAATTGATTCGACTATCGTGCGTTGGGTTTGGATATAGGATTATATCATCGTCTGAGTTCGTTGTGAAATTGGTCTCCAATACTTCAATGTTCTGACTTGAGGAAGATGACAACTGTATGACCTGCACTGTGCCGAAATCGCCCGGCCCATAAACGAATAGTGGTTTCCAGCGCACGGCATAAAATGAACCTGCCTGAAGGGCTTGAGGGGTTGAGAAATTGAGTTGAAGTTGGGCAGATGCAGAAGCAATGTTTTTGACAAAGGCCGGACCGATGATGCTTGCTCCTGAACAATCCGTTGCTTCCTGAAACTCTACTTCGTAACCAATAGCTCCGCAAACAAATGGTTTGGCCTGCATGCGTGTTCCTGGCAAAAGACTGGCGGCATTGCTGCATCGTTGGGAAGTTTTAACCTGAAGGTCTGCATGAGGTGCAATTTGAATACTGCATGCAGCCGGAGAGGGTAGTGATAGTGTTCCAAATCCCGCAATAGCGTAATTTGCCGTTATTACCACGTCATATTCACCGTCATGACGCAACCCCAAAGTCACCCCTGATAAAGGTATTTGACTGGAATTGCTAGATGAAGTAACATTGCCCGCTGTGCCTCCTACTGGTGTAAAAGTAAAAGTGTAGTTTGTGGCTCCTGTCCATGTTGGTTTAAAGTTGGAACATAGATCATATACGCCACTTCCATCGGCACATGTGCTGTAGGCGAAGTTTTGAACGCAAAGCGAATAGGCACCCGGATTCGAATCATAACATCTTACGGCCAGCGCATAAGTAGTTCCGGGTGTCAGATTGGTCAATAGCCAGGTTTCATTCCCAATGTTTGAATTCGCATTTTCGGATGCTATAAATGATCCATCCAGGGAATGTAACTCAAGCACTACATCCATAGATGACGTTGTGCACGTTATTCGCGCTGCTGAAGAAAGTGTGGTGAATCGATACCAGCGGTCAGCTCCGCCATTCGAAGCTACTGAAGCAGCCAAACCTTGTGGGGATGCTGTTGCACCTGCAAGAGTTCCGCTAAAACAGTTTCCAGCAGGATATGCACTGCCTGAAACAGTAACAATTGTGGCACCTCCGAAGAAATCATTTTGTGAACTACCTGCACATTCATTGTCGATCAATCCATCGCAATTATCGTCTATGTTATTGCCGCATATTTCAACGTGATCTGGATTTATCTCATCGTTGGTATCATCGCAATCTTCTTCAAGCAATAAGTTGGCAATTGTAGTTGCTGAAAAATAATTTGTTCCCGGCGACAGGCAGCTCAAAATTGAATTAGTGGCATCGTATGCCATATCCGCATCATTGTCGGCATACCACCATTCTCCCGTGCACGAATTATCATCGCAGGTGGCGTCAGGATCATAGTTGCAAGCAAGACTATTGGTGCATCCATAGGTGCAAGTTGGAGCAAATGCAATTCCTTTTAATATGGTATTTGCGTTGGCAGTAAACAGATCCGTATAGGTAGATGCACTTCCCGTATCTGTGATTTGGATGTAACGCGATGTAATTCCATCAAAGGCTATAGCATGTATCACCGGATTGATGCCGCTGAAATCTACGGTCAGCGTCCTCGCACCTGAACTTGCTCCGGTAGAAAGTGTATAGTCATGGACCCAGGCCGATCCATTGTAACTCCAGCGTTGTATACCACCACCACTGACTGTTCGTGTATCTGCAATATACAAGATGGTTGAAGTCGGATCAATTACAAAATCCGAAACTTGGGGATTGCCACTTCCGATCCCCGTTGGATTGAGAAATAATGAAGCTGTTTGTCCGCTCGTTGTAGGCAAACCACTGCCGATGGAGTAGATATAGTAAGGAGAATTGGGAGTTGCAGCGTATAATTGGTTGTTAAATTCACGCACACAACTGAGGTTTGTAGGGGAACTGGAAATTTGTTGAGCACTGCTCGTTGTAAGATGAATTACACCAGACGCCAAAAAGCCTGTTGAGCAGCCCCAAAAGTTACTTCCTGCGTAACAAACAGACCTTATTGGAACACTGGAGAATGAAGTATTCACGGTTACTGCGCGCGTATAATTGGCAGTAACATTCAAAGATCCAACAATTCTTTTAGCCGTGGTGGAAGAGGAAGTGGAGATACCATTAACAGCTGGCGGAGCATCATAACCACCAAATACAACCCGCTTCGTATCTGAAGTGCGAAATAAAATTCCATCGGGATTGATACCGGATAATGAAACCTGGTTGGCACCTGATGACGGCAACGGAATGGTTTGAACAAGTGTTCCACTGGCTGTATACTCTTCTACAAAGACCGGGGCGGACGCCGATGACAATGCGCTTACACCATCACCTACGCGCAAAATCAGGATATTTCCTTCCGTAAATTGTGCTTGTAGAATGGCATGACATGAAATAAAAAGGGCAAAGGCAAGAAAGATTCGAAAATGTTTAAAGTTAGATTGACTCGACATACTGTTCTGTTTTTTAATTTGACGGAACAAAAAGAATATATCTTTTTCAAACAGCGGAGCAACATTAACATCCGCTCATACCAGATGGCACAGTGAGCTCTGACAAAGAATGATGTTGTTTCTTTTTTTAATAAGTGTATAGCCGCTTTTTGAGAGATAATATGGCTTTGTGGCTTTTAGCCAAACACTTTTGTCATGTTGAAAGCTGCAGTTTTTGAAGCACAAACTCCTTTTTGCGTTGCGAAATGCTTACCCGCGACGCATCACTAAGCACGAGCGTTCCTCCATCGGCCTTATCGTATTTTACCACGTGATTGGAATTGACCAGATAGCTGTGATGCGCTCTGATAAATCCCTGATCTTCGAGCATGATTTCATACTCCTTTAGGTTGCGCGAAATCAAGACAGGATGGGAATCCCGAATGAAAAATCTTGTATAAGGACCATCCGCTTCGAGGTAGAAAATATCGTTTACTTTGATGAAGTAAATACTCTCCTGATCTTTTAAGACAATTTTTCGATCGTGTTGTGTGGGGTTGCGAAATGATTCCTTGAGGATGGCAAGTTGAGCTACCATTTCCTTTTTAAGTTTATTCTCACGGGCTCTTTCAATAGCTCGCTTTAATTCATCGGCATCGATGGGTTTGAGTAGAAAATCAATGGCGCTGAATCGAAAGGCCTCCACGGCGTATTTGTTGTGTGCTGTTATAAACACCAACGAAAAATGGGGATCTTTAAAGGAATCTGCGAGGTCGAAACCAGATTCGTTGTCCAGTTCTACATCGAGGAATATCAATTCCGGGGCCTCTTTTTGTATCAGGCGTTGCGCCGTTTCAATATCGTTGGCCTCGGCAATTGCAGTTACCTCAAGGAAGCTGTCTTCAATCATAATGCGCAATCCTTCGCGGATTGCTTTTTCATTATCTACTATAAGAATTTTCATTTCTGGGAGATAAGGGGTAATGTGATTTTTACTTTGTATCCTTGTTTTGGATCAGGTACAGACTCAAATCCCGTGTTTTTCCGATACGTCTTGTTGAGCAGTGTCAACCGATCGCGAATGATCTGTGAGGCACGGGAAATATGTGCTGTTGTTTCTTCAGTGGCAGAAACCTGACCGTTGTCGTTGATCTCAATAATGAGATGATCTCCGGATGCGCGAAAGAGGATATCAATTTGACCTCCAATTGTGGTGTTGCGAAATCCGTGTTCAATACTATTCTCCAGAAAGGGCTGTAGCAACATACTGGGAAGCAGAAATTCGCCGGCATCCTCAATATTTTCGAACTTCACGGAATATCCAAATTTACCCGGTTGGCGCAATTGCTGCAGTTCCAGATAATGATCCAGGTAGTCCTTTTCTTCCTCGAGAGTATGCAATTCTTCGTATGTACTTTCGAGTGTTTGTCTCATAATGCGTGCATATTTCGCCAAATAGTGAGACGTCTTTTTACTATCGTTGCTTTGCAAGGCAAATGTCTGCAGTGAGGCCAGGGTATTGAAGAAAAAATGTGGATTCATGCGCGCTCTGTTCAGACGCTGTTCTGCCTCATTGATATGCTGTTTGTTTTTGAGATCCCGCTGTCTGAATGCAATGATAATTATAGCGAGAATCACCAAACTGATGATGATACCGGCAATAAGAAGTTTGATATTCAAACTTTTTATTTCTGTTTCCTGACTTAGCGCAAGGATCTTTTTTTCATTTTGAGCTTTGTTGTATTGCTGTTCCAACTCTTCAATTCGGTCCTTCGTTTCGGCATTTGAAACACTGTCTTCGATAACGTGCAATTCTTCAACGGCTGCAAGTGCACGTTCAAAAAGCCCCAGTTTTTTGCCATTGCTTGAAATCTGCCGCAGCGCATTCATCCGTGTGGTAATTGTCTCTGACAGCAAGGCATAGCGATAACAGCTATCTGCATCCTGCAGCGCTGCTTCGTATTTGCCCAGATTCCCCAAAGCCATACTTCTAAGCTCATAAGCAAAGCACAATGCGTGATTGTCAACTTGAGTGCTTTTAGTAGAAAGAACAGAATCGGTGTAATTTAATGCGCCGTCCGGATCATTGTGCAAAAGGGCGTAATGACCCAGAAAATTATAACAGCGGTTGATCAGATTTGAATTGCCAATTTGCCGCGCAGATTGCATACAAAGATTGGCGTAATACTTCGACGAGTCTGAAAAGGATAAATCTTCGGTGTCATTGTAAAGGCTATGGTAATTGCTCGCCAAATTGGCATTGATCTGCGCCTGAAGTTTGGTATCTCCTTTCTGAGAGGCAAGGATGGACGCCTTTTTGAGATAATGCGCGGATTTTTGGGCATTTTGCAAATGGTTCAATACAGCCCCAAGACTAGTAAGTGATTTAATCTGATAGTCTTGATCCTGAATTTTTTCAGCAATTTCCAGACATGCCATGAAATGTACAAAGGCACTGTCGAAGCTTGAATTATTAAAATATCCAACAGCCCTCAAATAGTGGTTGCCCATATAACTATCACTGGCACATCCCTCTTCCTGGAGCATACGCTTTTGACTATCCAGTTGAGAATTGGCCAGGGCCCATTCCTTTTTTTTATGAAAATAAAAGGTGAGAAATTCGTGTCCCAGACTTCTGCATCCAACTTCTTTTGATGACAACAATGACTCACCGTAAATTTTTACTTCATCAAATGTTTGAGCGGCGCGAAGGGAATCGAAATGCTGAAAAATCGCTGTTTTGGATGTGCACCCGCAAGTGTTCTGCGCATTTACCATTCCGCATCCTGCGATAAACAAAAGGAGAGAAATAAGTTTGGATGAGAATGGCATTCTAATCATGGCGCAGGCAATTATGAATCGGCGCAATTCATTTACAAAGTATGCGCCAGTGCGAATGTAAACCGACTTATAATTAACAAGTGATGTGTCATGCGGGTAGAATTATCGGTTGTATAATGATTATCAATACATTTAACCCTTTCTGCAAGTCGTTGGATTAATAACTGCAAGCATGCTTGGGTATGTCGACACTATTCGTGAGAAGCCACTTTGAACTCGCTTGTAAAATGAAATTCCAATTCAGGGAAATTTTTCTGTTCCATTTCTAACATGAATTTACTTGGTGCCAGAAAAACATCATTGCCTTCTTTGTCTTTTAGGATTGCATTGCCTTTGATCCGCTTAAATTCATCCAGTTTGGCTTCGTTATCAGATGTTATCCAACACGCTTTGTAAAGTGACTTGGTCTCAAACTCACATTTGGCGCCATACTCATGTTCCAGGCGGTATTTTATAACTTCGAATTGCAGTTCTCCAACGGTTCCAACAATTTTGCGGGATCCCGGCTCCTGAAGGAAAAGTTGAGCGACTCCTTCCTCTGTGAGTTGCCTGATTCCTTTTTCAAGTTGTTTGGTCTTCATTGGATCCCTGTTCAGCAATTCTTTGAATATCTCTGGCGAGAAGGATGGAATGCCTTTGAACAACATGTCTTCGCCTTCGGTGAGCGTATCTCCAATTTTGAAGTTTCCGGTATCATACAGACCAACTACATCTCCGGCGTATGCCACATCAATGGTGCTTTTGGCAGAAGCCATGAAGGTAACAGGGTTGGGGTATTTATAATCTTTGTCCAGGCGCACATGGTGGTAAAATTTATTGCGCTCGAATTGGCCGCTGCACACCCTTAAAAAGGCTATGCGATCGCGGTGACGAGGATCAATATTGGCGTGAATTTTAAATACAAATCCGGAAAATTTATTTTCATCGGGTTCAACCACGCGCACACTGGACTCGCGGTGTTGAGGAGTAGGGGCGAGCTCAAGAAATTTATCGAGCAATTCCTTTACTCCAAAATTATTCATGGCACTTCCAAAGAATACAGGCGCCAGTTTTCCGGCAAGGTATTTCTCTTTGTCAAAAGGATCATAGACACTTTCAATCAACTCTACATCGTTTCTTAAGTCTTGCGCATATTCTCCCAAAAGTTCGTCCACAATTGGTTCATTCAGATCTTTGATTGAAACGATATCCTCATTGACTTTTGTTTTCAAAGACTCAAATAAATTAAGGGTTTTGTCATAAAGTTTATAGACTCCTTTGAAGGAATAACCTTTGGAAATAGGCCATGAGAGAGGTTGCACTTTGATGGATAATTTCTCTTCCAATTCATCCAGCAATTCATCCGGATCTTGTCCTTCGAGGTCCATTTTATTGATAAAAACAATCACGGGTGTATCGCGCATCCGACACACCTCCATGAGGCGCTCTGTTTGTGACTCAACTCCTTTTACACTGTCAATAACAAGGATTACACTATCTACTGCGGTTAGAGTGCGGTATGTGTCCTCTGCAAAATCTTTGTGACCGGGAGTATCCAAAAGGTTTACCTGGTAGCCGTTGTATTCGAAAACCATCACAGATGTCGCCACCGAAATTCCGCGCTGACGTTCGATCTCCATAAAATCGGATGCAGCAGTCTTGGTGATTTTATTGCTTTTTACCGCACCGGCTGTTTGAATAGCGCCACCGAACAGAAGAAGCTTTTCGGTAAGGGTGGTTTTACCGGCATCCGGGTGACTAATGATTGCAAACGTTTTTCTGCGATTTATTTCCTCTGATAGTGACATGCTTCTGAAAATGGGCTGCAAAGGTAGTCAGGCATGCCTACCAATTTATAGCAAGTGCAGAGAGTTGAATAACTTGAAAAATCAAAGTGATTCAAGAAAGGCCAGAAGAGCTGCCCGTTCTGAAGCTGACATTGCGATGAAATAATTGCGCGCCCAGAGAGCTTCGCCGCCATGCCATACTATGGCTTCCTCTAGTGACGATGCTCTTCCGTCATGCAGAAATCCGGCATCCGGGTTGATGGATTTGGTAAGACCTATGCCCCACAAAGGTGGAGTGCGCCATTCATTGGCACTGGCTTCATAATCAGGTCTTCCATCTGCCAAAACTTCGCCAAGGTCATGAATGAGCAAATCGGTGTAAGGGAAGATAATCTGATTGGACAACTCGGGCCAGGGGCTTGGGCCGGTGGTTAATTGTGGTGTATGACAACCGTGGCAGTTGGCCAGCATAAAAAGTGCCTTTCCCTGCTGCACAATTGGATCTCCCTGATTGCGTGGACCGGGCACTGCCAATCCTCTTATATAAAGTGAAACCAATTCGGCTTCTTCCAGTGTAATATCCGTTTCAGTGCCAATTCCGCCATTGCAGTTAGACTGTCCGTCACAATTTTCTGCAGGAAAAAGGAATCCAGAGGTAATGCCCATATCCTGATTAAATGCCTCTGCACTTTGTTGAATGATGGTGGCATTGGAGGCTTTCCATCCAAAGCGACCAATTTGCATCGACTGTGTGAGTTGATCCCATACCATATTGACACGTCCGCTGATGTAATCCCCATCTGCATCCTGTTCATCTACGCGAGAAAGAATGTCTTCGGCAATAACAGCCTCCAGAAGTCCAAGACCATAAACGGGGCTTGCATTTCGGGCCGACTTCAAAACAGAAGCCGGAAGAAATTCATACGTATTGTATATATTGATATAAGGTTGGTGCAATGTGATGTTTGATCCATCGGCATACTCCACAATCTGAGGGGTGTAATCCAGAGTGAATTTGCCTTCTGGAGTTCCGCCTTCAAGTGCCCGATTTTGCAACTGACCACCAAATCCCGGAACGCCAAGTGGGCCTCCTTGTTCGTTTTGTCCCGCAATACTCAATCGAATTAACAGACCACTTAGAAGATCGTCTTCACCGCTTGGAGGCTGTGAGCGGCCGTTTCTGAAATGGCAGGCATTGCATGCGGTATGAACAAACAAAGGCCCCAAACCATCATGCTCACCTTCATTGAGAGGAACAAATGCCGCATTGAAAAACGTTTCTCCCTGAACAAATAGATCCAGATTGCCGGCACTCAGAGTTGTATTTGGAAGGGTATATGCATTTTCATCCTGACTAAAAATTGTACCTTCTCCTCCGGCATAATATTCTGGTCCGATTGGGACATCATTGATTGATTCTTCGTTTTTACCCTCATGTCTGCATGCAGCGAAACTCCAGATAATTGAAGTTAACAAGAGTGCGGTTATGGATTTGGAAAGATTCAATGCACGAATTCTATAATGCAGATAAAGATCGAATGAATATTCTGTTAGCCCAAAACTAATTGAAAAGAAAATTGGAGTCGAAAAAAAGCGCCCTTAGGCGCTTGCGTAACGTTAAAGTGTTACTTTGTATTTTTCGTTGAAAGCATCCCAGTCCCAGAGGAAGTTTTTCATGAGTTCATCCAGATTTTTCAAGAAAATGGGGTTGGCCGTTTTCATTTGTTTGAAATAATCATCCTGATGATCGCACAACTTGTATTTGAAGAAAACACCTTTTGACATGGCATACACCATGTTTTTAGATGGCGCATTTGCACGGCCCATAAAATCTTTGTATTCTTTTACAACAGCTTCAAACTCAAATTTGGACATGTCAAAAACAGGCGCAAGTTTTTCATTGCAGCACTGGATTATTTCTTTGTCCTGACCATCGGTAAATTGCTGTGGTATAAAACTGTAGTTGCCCGCGATAACAACCATTAGAAATTTGCCATAATCGTCAGATTGAATGCAGGGGGAGGTCACAAATTCCGGAGAATCATTGATGAACCCTGCCACATCAGGAAAACCTTGTTCAACGGTTTCGATGATGTTGTGTGAAAATATATGTGCGGTGCGCTCTGCGTTGAGTTTCTTTTTTCCAAAAATCGCCAGCATAGTTGGTGAGTTTTAATGATACTATTTCTCCCATTCAAAAGTAGGAGTGTCACTTGTATGCCATCCTTATGTAAATTGACATATATGAACAGAGTTTTCAACCTTTATGAGGGTTTAATTTGTGTTCATATAATCCTGAAACGCCTGATAGGAGAGGGTTGCAAAACGATTCGAATTTTTCTTAGAAGCAAAAATGAGGTTGTAGTCGAATTCAATTATTTAAAACTAAATACGAAATGACCACACTGTGCGAGATAAATTCGCGCAGTATTTCTGTTGTCTATGTATAAAATTTTCATAAAGCCATTGTTCTTTTTATGGTCTCCGGAGAAGGCTCATTACCTCGCGATGGATCTGTTGAAATTGGTTTGCCGTATACCCGGTTTTGCGAGTCTGTTGCGCGGGATGTTTTTGATCAAAGACACAAAACTCGAAAGAACAGTTTTTGGGTTGAGGTTTCCAAATCCTGTTGGTCTTGCTGCGGGATTTGACAAGGATGCGAAATGGGTCGATCAATTGGAGTGCCTTGGTTTTGGCTTTATTGAAATTGGAACGGTAACGCCGCGCGCGCAGCCTGGAAATGAAAAGCCCCGCCTATTTCGATTGCCACAGGATGAAGCGCTAATCAATCGCATGGGATTCAACAATGGGGGGGCAATCGAAGCAGCCGAACGACTTCGAAAGCGCAATTCAAAAATTCTCATTGGTGGCAATATTGGGAAAAATAAAGTGACAGAGAATGAGCATGCCGTGCAGGATTACCTGTTATGTTTCGATGCACTTTTCCCAGTGGTCGATTATTTTGTTGTCAATGTTTCTTCACCAAATACACCTGGATTGCGCGAATTGCAGGACAAAAAACCACTGACTGCTTTGCTCTCTGAGTTGATGAAACGAAATCTGGAGCAAGCACAACCCAAGCCCGTCTTACTCAAAATAGCACCGGATCTGACGGATGCTCAACTAGACGACATTGTGGAGATTGTAAGAGAAACCCAGATTCAGGGCGTCATTGCGACCAATACCACCATTGACCGATCCGGTTTACAAACCACATCCGAAACGCTTAAATCAATAGGAGCAGGTGGTCTGAGCGGTAAGCCACTTACCGACAGAAGCACAGACGTTATTCGTTACCTCGTGCAAAAAAGCAAAAACGGATTTCCGGTTATTGGTGTTGGGGGAATTCACAATGCAGCAGACGCCATTGAAAAACTGAACGCTGGTGCGGTGTTGGTGCAGGTTTATACCGGATTTATTTACGAAGGACCAGCTATCGCTAAAAAGATCAACAAGGGTATATTGCAGTCCTTATCGTAATTTGA
Organism: Flavobacteriales bacterium; assembly: GCA_046153915.1. Lineage (GTDB taxonomy): Bacteria > Bacteroidota > Bacteroidia > Flavobacteriales_D > Sanyastnellaceae > JANNVZ01. The sequence goes on along the minus strand of JBJXFC010000133.1, from coordinate 7,748 downwards.
GTCGAAAATGAATGCTTCGTTTAAAAAAGGTTTCGTGAAAGGTTTCAAAAAACTTCTCCGGTTGAGTGCCATTATGGCGGTGGTGACATATTTAATCAAGGTGTTGCAATTTGGAACAGCCGGAATGGGTGATTTTCTGAATAAACTGATGATTTACATCGGTTTTTTGTTGCCGTTCATTCTTCTCACAGCATTGATTGGTGGACTTGCATTTGGTTGGTATGCGCGGTGGAAGGAGAAAAATCCAGCGTGATATTTTAACATTTCAAGCGTTCTGGAAATTCTTCATCCCCTTGATAATGTTTCTGAAAGTCCCATTTGACAGCATTCCCCGAACAAATAGCAGATGAAATTTGTTTGATATTCGAATCAATTGTTTTTCCTTGAATGTTGATAACAATAAGGTGCAAAGCATGGGAGTATTTTCATTCCGGATACTTTTGACTCAAGTCAATAATCCAAGGCAAAATAAATTTTTGGACCGCATTTTGACTAAAGCACAAAACAGGCCTAAATTGGCCAATTAATCGGACATAAAAGAGAGAAAGATATATGAGTATGGAAGCCAAATTCTCGCCACAAGTAAAGGATGTAATTACGTATAGCCGCGAGGAAGCCCTTCGGTTGGGCCACAATTACATTGGTGTTGAACATTTATTGCTGGGTTTGATCCGCGAAGGTGACAGCGTGGCAGTAAAAGTCCTCAATAGTATGGACGTCGATTTGTCGCGTTTACGCAAAAGTGTTGAAGGTGCCATCAAAGGTACTTCCGGCAATATGACTGCCGTAAATGCCACTGGACAAATTCCTTTGGTAAAGCAGGCAGAACGCATTCTGAAGATTACTTACCTTGAAGCAAAAGCGTTCAAAGCAACATTGGTCGGAACAGAACATTTGTTGCTTTCAATATTGAAAGATCTTGATAACGTTGCCACACGCTCTTTGCAGCAATTCGGAGTGGATTACAGCAGTGTGCGTGAAGAATTGGAAAACATGAGCGGATTGCTCAACAAGGAAGATTTGCCAAAAAGTGAACTTCCGGGAAGCGCAGATGATGAAGATGAAGATCGCGGATTTACAGGAGGCGGCAGTTCTCAGAAAAAGCCGGGTGATAGCAAAAGCAAAACGCCCGTTCTCGACAATTTCGGTCGAGACCTCACGAAACTGGGTGAAGAAGGCAAACTCGATCCAATCGTTGGTCGTGAAAAAGAAATCGAACGCGTTTCTCAAATTCTTTCACGCAGAAAGAAAAACAATCCAATTCTGATCGGTGAGCCAGGCGTCGGTAAAAGCGCCATTGCCGAAGGACTTGCTCTGCGCATCATTCAGAAAAAAGTCTCTCGTGTGTTGTTTGGCAAACGCATTGTTACATTGGATATAGCGTCGCTTGTTGCAGGTACCAAATACCGCGGACAGTTTGAAGAGCGCATGAAAGCAGTAATGAATGAATTGGAAAAATCTCCGGATGTTATCCTGTTTATTGACGAGATTCATACCATTGTTGGAGCGGGCGGAGCAAGTGGCTCGCTGGATGCCAGCAACATGTTCAAACCTGCTTTGGCACGCGGAGAAATCCAATGCATTGGAGCAACTACACTTGATGAGTATCGCCAATACATCGAAAAAGACGGTGCCCTCGAGAGACGTTTCCAAAAGGTAATTGTAGATCCTACAACTGCTGCCGAAACTATTCAGATCCTGCACAATATCAAAGACAAATACGAGGAACACCACAGTGTAACTTACACCGAAGAGGCTATTGAAGCGTGTGTGAAATTGACATCAAGATACATTACAGATCGCCATTTACCGGATAAAGCAATCGACGCTTTGGATGAAGTAGGTTCGCGTGTACACCTCAACAATATCAATGTTCCGAAAGAAATCATCGATATCGAGAAGAGCATCGAAGATGTGAAGGAAGAAAAGAATCGTGTTGTTCGCAGTCAGAAATACGAAGAGGCAGCCAAACTGCGTGATAAAGAACGCCAACTTCAGGAAAAACTGGAGGCCGCTAAAAAGAAATGGGAAGAAGAAACGCGCAATCATCGTGTTACCGTTTCGGTTGCTCATGTTGAAGAAGTAGTGGCCATGATGACAGGAATTCCGGTAACCCGCGTGGCTGAAAAGGAAAGCGGTCGTCTTGCCAAAATGGACAAAGAACTTCAGGGGAAGGTGGTTGGACAGGAAGATGCTGTGATGAAAGTTGTGAAGTCCATCAAACGCAATCGCGCCGGACTCAAAGACCCAAATCGCCCTATTGGATCATTTATTTTCCTTGGGCCTACGGGTGTTGGAAAAACGCAGCTTGCAAAAGAACTTGCGAAATACCTGTTCGATTCAGAAGAAGCACTTATTCGCATTGATATGAGCGAATACATGGAAAAATTTGCTGTTTCGAGATTGATCGGAGCGCCTCCGGGCTATATCGGATACGAAGAAGGTGGACAACTCACTGAAAAAGTACGTCGCAGACCTTATTCAATTGTATTGCTGGATGAGATCGAAAAAGCACACCCGGATGTATTCAATTTGCTGCTTCAGGCTTTGGACGATGGTCAGATGACTGACTCTCTTGGACGCAAAATCGATTTCAAAAATGCGATCATCATTATGACCAGCAATATCGGTGCTCGCCAGTTACAGGATTTTGGAACAGGTGTTGGTTTCGGCACAGCTACAAAAGAATCGACGCAAGAGCAGGATCGAAAGGGAGTAATAGAAAATGCATTACGCAAGGCGTTTGCCCCGGAGTTCCTCAACCGTGTAGACGATCTGATCGTGTTTAATCCATTGAAGAAAGAACACATTTTCGAAATCATCGATATTGAATTGGCAAAACTCTTCCAACGCGTGACGGATCTTGGATATACCATCAAACTTACAGATGAAGCCAAGGACCATATTGCGGAGAAAGGATACGACGAAAAATTTGGAGCGCGTCCGTTGAAAAGGGCAATCCAGAAATACCTCGAAGATCCTATCGCTGAAGAAATCATCAATGCCACTTTGAAGCCAGGTGATACGCTTGTTGTGAGTTACAACAAAGAAGAGGACAAAATGGTAATGAAGGTTGAAAAAGGCAAAGCTCCTAAGAAAAGTGAAGCCAAAGAGCCAAAAGACGATATACCACCTGCAGATGATACCAAATAGCAGGGATTAAATCATAACAAAAAAGGCCAATCATCGATTGGCCTTTTTTGTTATATGAATGGAAATGCTATTTCTTTTCAGAAACGATGTGCACATAACCCTCTTTGGTAAGCGCCTCATTTCGGTTTTGACAGATGCTCCTGATGTCTATGATGTAGTAATAGACACCTTCGTGGTGTATATCCCCGCCATCAGCTTTTGCATCCCATGCGCACGTCTTTTCTGCAAGCAAATTTCCCCAACGGTTATAGACATTCATTTCAATTTCTACCACTGGTGAATTGCAAAGTGGATAGTCGGGATCATTGAGCACAAAAGGCCTGAATTGTTGGTTCTTATTGTCTCCATTCGGAGAGAAAATATTTGGAATTTCAATCCATGAAAGAGGAATAAAATCCTGTAGTTGAACATCAATTGCATCAGTTCGTGTGCAACCGAGGTAGTTTACTTCGATAGAATATTGTCCGCTTTCAGTTACTTCGATAAATGAATCAGTAGACCCTGTGTTCCAAAGCAGCGAGCCTTGCATGTAGTTGGATGTGATAGAAAGTGTATCGCCATTGCAACCACTTAAGCCTGTGTCTGTAATGAGTTCTGGTATTGCCACAAAGATGACTTCTGTTGTAAACGTTGATTCGAAGCAGGTATTGGACATTGTTACCGAGTATAATCCGGGGTTTTCAACGGTAATGGTTTCAGAGCTTTCACCTGTATTCCATTCAATGATCTCTGCATTTGTGCTGCCTGCGTCAAGTGCAATTGGTCCTGAGCCGCATTCTACAATTTCATCTTCGAGTGTGGAAGAAACAGGATAGAATACTTCGATGTTTAAAGCATCAACGAAACTGCATTCACCGTTTGTTATTTCCAGTTCGTATAAACCAGAGTTTGTTATTTCAATCGATGGAGTTATAGCCCCGTTATTCCAATAATAGGTGTAACCGGCGGTGTTTTCTACTCCGATGGTTGCGTTGTTTCCGCTGCAGAAATCGAGGTCAGGCCCCAGATCAAAAACCGGAATATCATAAATAGTAAGGAAGTGATTGTAAACTGACTCCTGCTCTTCGAAATAAACAGTGAGTGTCACTTCGTATACACCAGGCGAAGAAAAAACATGTATCGGAGCCTGTTCTACACTTGTGTTTGTAATTCCGGATTCGGGATCACCGAAATCCCAATAAACAGAGTCTGCCGAAATGGTAGAGCTATACCAGAGTTCGGTGCTATCCCCGAGGCATTCATACAAATGAAAAACACCAGCATCAAGCGAAATGCAAGAGAAATTGGCCGTGTTTGGAAAAAAATTGGTCAAGCCATCTTCGAATGCTAAAACACCAGAAACAACTTCTACATCGCCAATAACTCCTGAGGTATTGATTATTTTATCAATCTGAGAGTCATCGATATTGTACAAATAAATGTTGCCATCAATTGCTAATTTTAGATCCGTCCAGATGTCTACAGCATTCCAGTCAAAGGCCACCACAGTCTCAACACTGTTGCCTATGGATGTAATGTCCCAATTTTCCAATGCGTATCGCGCAATGCCTGAATGGTCCTCCAGATCATACAGATAAGAGCCATCGGCAGAAAATTCCCACTGATCGAGATCTGCTGAACCAAAAGAATTTTGAGCATCCAATGAAGAAGAAATAAGATTGGAAAGCAATCCGGTTTCATTGTTAAATTGAATCAAAACAAGATAGTGCCCTTTATACGCCATCACTATTTTAGAACATTCTGGTGAAATGCGCATATCATCGATCGTGCTGTACCATCCACCAAAAATAAAATACTGACCTTCTGAATCGCCTGCTGTTACTCCATTTGCGGTGATGGAATAAACGGTAACCGTTACATCGTCCGAGTTGCCGTTCTGATTGTCGGAAGTAATAAGCCAAAAGTCGGTAGCATTGGCATTACGTGCAGCAACCATTTGAACGTTGTAATCACCAAGATCGATATCTTCTTCATTTTCATTTATTCCTCCGGCGCCGCCATTGAGCGTCATATCAACAATTGAATAATTCAAACCATTGCTTCCACTTCTGAAAAGGTAGAATCGATCTGCAGAAGCGGGATCGGGAATCAGAATATTTTCACTCGTTGTTGCAGAGAAATCGTGAATCTCTGTATTAACAGAATTGAACACTTTGTTGCCATCTGTAGAACAGATCACGTTGCCGCCTGTGTCGCTGATAATTGTTGCCTGATTTATTCCACCAGAATTGATTGGCGAAGTTCCACCAGAAACAGTTCCACCGCCGAATTCCATGGAAAGTCCATTTCCAAAATACCAGTTGGAGTTTTGTTGGAGCTGCGCGCTACATGCCTGGGGCAATAGTTGCACAATGGAAATCAAAATGATAAGACGGAGAAGCATGGTAATTGCAGGTTTTGCTACAATAAGACGATTCGCGCGGTCAGTTCGTTGCCCACGATTGCCCTTTGTTTTTAAAGGTTTTTCAATGAATCGGAACAACAAGACCCTCATCGGCTAGCAGCACGTTCGGGAATACTTCCAGGGCTTCATCTCTGAATCCTTCATCCGAGTGGTATCTCGAACTGAAATGCCCCAGCAGCAGGGCTATACTCTTGGTTTTTGAGGCCATCTTAGCTGCCTGTTTGGCTGTGCTGTGGAATGTCGTTTTTGCCCTTTCCTTTTCATCTTCCATGAAAGTAGATTCATGGTAAATCATATTGGACTTTTCGAGCCAGGGAATTAGTTTTTCGTAGTATGCCGTATCCGAGCAATAGGCGTACGAACGCTCAGGTGGCGCGGCAATACAAAGTTCTTCATTCTTCAATAGGCCGAAATCACTTTCGATGTCCAGGCCTTTCTTCAATTGTAAAATCTGCCCGGGTCCCAGATTGTATTTCGCAATAAGTTCTTTCCTGATTCTCGGTTGTTTTAATTTCTCCATAAACTGAAATCCACAACACATGATCCGATGTTTGAGTGGAAATGAATAGACCATGAGGGATTTGTCTTCATAGATCAAATGCCTGTCGTCGTCGGATGTTGGATGAAATTCAATTGGATATTCTAAAAATGTTTGTGATGCACGAAGACTTAAATCTATGATTTCTTTGAGTTCTGGCGGACCGTAAATATGGAGTGGATTTTTTCTCCCAAGCAAATGCATACTGCTGATAAATCCGAGCAAACCCAGATAATGGTCTCCATGCAAATGAGAAATAAAAACATGATTGATGCGCTGAAAACGGATTTTGAATTTCCTCATCTGCATCTGAGTTCCCTCACCACAATCGATAAGAAACAATTTATCGTGCATATTCAAAACCTGGGCACTTGGATTGTGCCTGCTGGTGGGAGTTGCTGCACCGCACCCCAATATGGTAACTTCAAATGTCAATGGATTGGAAAGATCTCTCCCGCAATATGCATCGCTTTCGAGAATTCAGACAAATTGATTCCATGCTCTATTTGATTTTCAGTGAAGTAGCTCAAAAGATTTTCTGTTGGCATATTTCCTGTCAATTCGTCATCGGCCATGGGACAACCACCATACCCTTTGATTGCTCCGTCAAAACGACGGCATCCAGCAGTCCACGCTGCATCTATTTTTTCACGCCAGGTAAACGGAGTGGTATGCAAATGCGCACCAAATTCAACTTCGGGAAGTGCAGGGATAAGCGCATTGAAGAGAGAAGAAATGACTTCGGGTTGGGCAATTCCAATGGTGTCGCTCAATGCAATTATCCGCACATCCAGTTCTTTAAACAAACGTTCGCTCCAACGTATGGCAATATCGGGATTCCATGGATCACCATACGGATTGCCAAATCCCATGCTGATGTACACAACGAGTTTTTTTCCGGCCCGAATGCAGAGCTTTTGAATTTCTTCTACACGAACCAGCGACTCTTCAATGCTGCTATTGGTATTGCGTTGTTGAAAGGTTTCTGAGATTGAAAATGGAAAACCGAGGTAATCTATTGCTTCAAAATGGGCTGCTGTTTCTGCACCGCGCATATTGGCAACTATGGCCAGCAGTTTTGATCGTGAGCCGCTTAGATCGAGCGAGTTCAAAACCTCGGCCGTATCCTTCATTTGCGGAATGGCTTTTTCGCTTACAAAACTTCCAAAATCAACGGTATCGAATCCAGCGCTCAAAATTTGATTGATATATCGGATTTTATCTTTGGTATCAATCCATGATTTAATTCCCTGCATGGCATCGCGGGGGCATTCTATTATGCGAGGAAGTGCTTTCATTCAGTGCACAAAAGTATTTCATTCAATTCAACTTGAGCATATCGAATAACTGTTTATTCTGCACACAGAAATCAGGTCTAGTGAAGTTTTGTGTTGTTTTCGAACCAGTCCATGTGGTTTATTACTCCCAATTTATCCAGAATAACTGCACCATCTTTAACGCAGTATAACTGAGATGATTCCAGTACATTTTTTAATAGAAATGAGGTTTTTCCCTCTGAAATAGCATTGCCAACCACCACTGTTTTTGATCTTAAATAATCGAGTTCGGTTGAAGAAATACCGCTTGTTTTCGCTAGTTCAGAAATAAACATAACATCCGGATTTCCAGGCAACGGTTTATCTTCATCAATCT
>JBJXFC010000340.1:0-4051 GCA_046153915.1 Flavobacteriales bacterium | reverse complement strand
CCCGAAAATCAGGAGCGCTTGCTCGAGCAACTCAGACCTCACTATCTGATTTTAAAACCATCGTTACATGGTGGATTTTCGAATTGTGACAAATGGATTGAGCTTGCCTCGAAATTCGGTACCAGGTGGTGGTCTACTTCTGCTCTCGAATCGAATATCGGACTCAACGGCATTGCGCAATGGGCAGCAACCCATGCACTCAAGCTACCACAAGGCCTGGGCACAGGCGGGTTGTATGAAAACAATATCCCTTCTCCAATCCAAATAAAAAGTGGATTTCTTCACTACAGCGACAACCAGTCGTGGGATGTTTCGTCTATTTTTACAGACCTTAGCTCGATCGAAAAATTTTGAGAAACTATTCCATAAATAACCGTGAATTTACGCGCAGTGAACTCGAAGAATTCTGCTGGAAACAAGTGCAAGAAGCTCCGGAATGGGAACGCAATCACTGCATGTTTATACTCGAATGGCTGAGTGATAAACCCGAATTAACTTCATTCACTTCTGGTTCAACTGGTCTGCCTAAAGAAATTAAACTTCCGCGTGCGGCCATGGAACGCAGCGCACTTCTGACAGGCAATTATTTTAAGCTGGATCAAAAAACGCATGCTTTATTGGCTTTGCCTTCCAACTACATCGCTGGTAAAATGATGATTGTGCGCGCGCTGGTAAACGGCTGGCATTTGCATTGGGTAGAGCCACAGTCTAATCCATTGCTGCATTTCAATGAGCCGCTTGATTTCGCCGCCTTCACGGCCATGCAGATTGCATCCATCTTGCAGGATGGTGTGGACAAACTGCAGCGTGTGCGCAAAATTCTCATTGGTGGAGGAAGTATTTCGGACGGAATGGAAAAGGCATTGGCAAAATGCACCAACGAAATCTATGCTTCGTATGGCATGACGGAAACCATCACGCATGTGGCATTGAGAGCCATCAACGGCGATAAAGCAAGCAAGAGTTTCCAGGCCTTGCCGGGAGTTCGGTTTAGCACCACCTCCGACAATAGACTCGTGATTGAAGCACCTCATGTGAGCGAAAAAAAGATTATCACCAACGACATTGTTCAGTTGTCGTCGCCATTTACATTTCAGTTTGTAGGGCGTGCAGACAATGTGATCAACTCCGGCGGAATAAAAGTTTTTCCGGAGAAGATCGAAGAAAAAATTGCGCATCTGCTTTCATCTGCATTTTATATCGCTGCAGAGCCCGATGATATTTTGGGCGAACGAGTCATTCTTTATCTGGAAGGCGAACCTTTGAGTGACACCATACAATTGCAATTGGTTTCTACGATGAAAATTTATCTCGCGCCCTATGAAGTACCCAAGAAAATTTACTTCGTGCCCAAATTTGAGCGCACTGCCACACAAAAAATTCTTAGAAAAGACCAGGAATGAAATCGATCGTCTTCGCCAGTGCGAATGAAAATAAAGTCAAAGAAATTCAGCACAAACTCGGTGGACATCTCCACATACAGGGATTAAAAGAGATTGGTTGTCATGAAGAAATTCCGGAAGAGCAGGACACCCTCGAAGGCAATGCCCGCCAAAAGGCTTGGTATATCTGGAACAACTACAAAGTCAATTGTTTTGCCGACGACACCGGACTGGAAGTCTATGCACTTGGCATGCAGCCCGGAGTTTTTAGTGCGCGTTATGCCGGCGATCAAAAAAAATCTGCCGATAATATTGCGCTACTTCTAAAAAACATGGAAACTATACATGATCGCCGTGCCCGATTTCGCACCGTGATTTGCCTCATCGAAAACGGCGTAGAACGATTGTTTGAAGGCATTGCAGAAGGCACCATACAGCGCGACCTGCGCGGTGCGGATGGCTTTGGCTACGATCCCATTTTTGTTCCACTGGGAAACTCAAGAACATTTGCAGAGATGTCGATGGAGGAGAAGAATATTATTTCGCACAGGGCGAAGGCGATTGGGTTGTTGCGGGGGTGGTTGGGGTAAGGTGATAATGTGAAATTTATAATACTTCTTTAAATTTTCAAGTCGTTTGAAAAATGAGGAGGTTACCTAAGTCTCACCGCGATTGTGCGCAATCTAAATATCAACGTGCAGTTTTAGATGTCCGCCCAATCCTTCACGAATAATCCGCATGAGTGTAGAAAGTCTGATATCGCTGGCATTATTTTCAATGCGGGAGATGTAGTTTTTGGTTGTGCCACATTTTTCTGCCAGTTGCTCCTGCGTCATTCCTTGTTCTTTGCGAAGTTCCTGCAGCATAACACCCAGTTTGAATGCTTCAAATCCCTCTTCGTATTTCTCTCTTTTGGCCGTACCCCTTTTGCCGTATTGCACATCCAGATGATCCGCAAAGGATGTCAAATTTTTATTCTGTTTTTTCATCATTCTTGAATTCAAATTTACAAAGAGCTTCATTTAAATCGACCAAATTTTTGGTTTGGTTTCAATCGACCCTACACTAAACTAAAGAAAGATCCCTCGCTCCGCTTCGGGATGACAAGGTGGTTGGGGGTGTGAGGCGGCCGTCGAGGAGGGAAAAGGTTGGGCGGCTGCGCCGGCCACTCTTTTCCATTCTCACGGGCCGGGCATTCTGCTATGGAATGGCCCCGGTGCTATTACTAATGCGAAATACTTATTTTGTATTCGCCTTTACTGAAAGGTGTATTTCTTGACACAGAATATTTTGTGACCTTTACAACCAAAAACAGGATTATAGGATGAATAATTGTCATAATATCCTACGGCCATCACCTTCGTATTGGGATTTCTATTCAAACAAGAATCCATTTGATCCCAGAAAAATTGGGAAACTGCTAAAACGGAAAATTTTACCAATATTGGAAGACTATCGACTTCACCTTGATCTTTGAAAAATCTACCATCATGCGCACATTGTGGCTCATAATAAACAAGGATTAAGTTCTTGTTTTCGGGTGTGCAATTGCAAAGTATTATCAAAGCTACAAAAACTGCCAATTTCATATTTGCTCTCTTCTTAAGCCGTTGATGTGGTCTGGAATCCTTAAAACGAGGCACTACAATTTTTGCCCCATATTGTATTCCTCAACGGAATTCAATGATCCATCTGCGTTATAAAGGAACAACTTACCATGTATAACCCCTTGCTCAAAAGAATAGACGCTATTAATCATTCCATTTTCCCAATATGTATATGCCCTTCCGCATAGTTTGCCATCAGCGCCATAGTTATACTGCGTTTTAATATTTCCATTCCGGTAGTATTCCTTGTAGTCACCAAATTTCACACCTTTAGAATAATGCGTGATGGAAGCAATTACATTGACATTGGCTTCCGTTAGGTAATAACTATATTCTATTCCAGTACCTGTTGAATCATTCATTTGCAAATAATAAAATGGCTCCAGATCACAAGGACTGAAACTATAAACCGATCTTTCATGGGATTTTAAATCCTGAAATTCATACCCAATGAGAATAGGCAAAGAATCAAGGCAACTAATCTTCAATCGGAATAATTCATTTGTGAATTCGTAACTTTTTTCATGAATATCACTTCGCGTGGAAATTTTACTATGAAGTGTCTCGTTCAGAAAACAAAGGCTATCATTGACTTGAATCCCTTTGTAGACTTCGGAATTTCGGAGCAATCGAACATTGCCCGCATAGTCACAGCCATATACTTGCAGCACAGTTGTGTCGTTCTTTAGAATTTGAAGTGCATTGAAACTATCAGATCTGGTAATTTGTGCGAATAAATCAAATGTAAGGATGGATAGCAGCAGGCATATAATTAGTCTAGACATTGGAATCACAATTAAATGAATTAATTTATTCTTTCGAGACATTGAGTCTTACAATAATATGAACTTTTCGGGAGATAGTCAAAACGATTGATTTGCCTCAAAACTCAGATTGTCCAACAGGATTTGATAATGATTTTCCTGGAAAAATGACTGAAGCGACTGCTCAAGGGACCAACCAAATGGATAGTCACTTTCTATTGAGCAGTTTTACAGCAGTTGCAAAAAGAGCCGCCGTTTTACCAAAGAAAGATCCCTCGCTCCGCTTCGGGATGACAAG
>JBJXFC010000338.1:0-5228 GCA_046153915.1 Flavobacteriales bacterium | reverse complement strand
GCCGAAACCCTTGATCTTCGCAACAGATATTGGGTTAGCTTTTATGAAAACGGAACTATCCAGGACAAAAAATTTATTCTTGAACCAAATACCGTAATTGAAGAAAATTTCGAAATCATATCCATATTAACCCAACCCGGCATACTCCTCCGGTAAAAAACGAAAACACATGTTAGAACAAATTGCTCTCGATGAAATTCTGTTTCTCGATATCGAAACAGTTTCACAAAGTCCCGAATTCGGTCAACTCGACGACGACTTCAAAACCCTCTGGACCGAAAAATCGCGTTTTATGCGCGAAAAAAACAATACTTCCATTGAAGACTCCTATGAAAGCGCTGGCATCTACGCCGAATTTGGCAAAGTGATTTGTGTAAGCGCTGGCTATTTTGCATCCCGTCAGGGTGAGCGCATTTTCAGGGTAACTTCATTTTATGGTGATGATGAAGAAGTGGTCTTGCAGGATTTCGCTGCAATGCTCAATACGCATACCGGAAACAAATTCAAGATTCTTTGCGCTCACAACGGCAAGGAATTCGACTTTCCTTATCTCTGCCGCCGGATGCTCGTAAACAATGTGGCGCTGCCGCAATTGCTGGATATCGCTGGTAAAAAACCGTGGGAAATTGGCCATCTCGACACCATGGAGCTCTGGAAATTCGGTGACTACAAACACTATACAAGCCTCAAACTACTCGCCAAAATTCTGGGAGTTCCAACACCCAAAGACGACATCGATGGCAGCCAGGTCAAAGCTGTTTATTACAACGAAAAAGACCTCGGGCGTATTGAACGGTATTGCAAAAAGGATGTGGTGACGGTGGCACAAATTTTATTGAGGTACCGCGGCGAGAAAATTCTACCAGAAGAAAGCATTGTTGCTGTGTAATAAGCTTTCATTAAAACACAAAAGCGACTTATTGTTCGATAAGTCGCTTTTGCTAAAAAAACCTTCGCTTAATTATGGCCTGTTGTGAATATTCCGCAGGAATCTTAATTCCCTTAACTCCTTAATGTTGAATTAAAAGCGCAGAATGCGCCAAAGGGCTCTTTCAATTGTTTTTATGTAAAACCAGAAAGTCCATGCAATCGCCAAACGATTATTTGAATTGGCATAAAACACAAAAGCGACTTCCTGTTCCTGAAGTCGCTTTTGCTGAAAAAACCTTCGCTTTATTAAGGCCTGTATTCCGCGAAGTGAAGCTACAGGCTGTCCTTAGCTAAAATCAAAATGGTACTATCTGAAGACCAACGGTTAGTGGATATACTTCTGGTCCTTTGTCTTTTTTGAACAGTGGTGTGAGGCCATAGGTAGCAAATACTGTGAAGTTGCGATATCCAATGCGCGCTGTAGCGTCAAGTGTGAATGGATTGAGGTTGTAATCGGCCTTGCGGCGGTATTGATTTTTCTCATCGCCATTTTCCCACTTCTGCTTGGTAATGCTGCCCATTTTCCATCCACCAATCACACCGGCTGCAATGTGGAAAGCACGATCAGCGTCAGAACTGGTATTGATCTCCAACATCAGTGGAACATTGATATAGGATGCACGAAACTTGTTTTTGGAGTAATCACGGACGGTGTCTGACACAGCTAGTCCGTAGGTTGCTGAACTATCGCGTGTTTCCACGTTGACGTTGTTTTTAAGACCGTAGCTATTGTATGTGAGGCCCGCGCCAACAATCAATCCAGCATAGTCTTTGTAAAGACGGATCTTTTCTTCGAACAGGTTGATTCTCCAGCTCATTGAACGGGTGTAATCCAGTTCGAGCCACTGATTGGCACTGTCCAGAGTGGTACCGCCATCTTTATTGAGGAGGATATTGATTCCCATATCTATACCGCCCCAGTGGGTCAATTCGTACTTGCCATCGTCATCGTCCAGGTCGTCGATCCAATCCACATCAGTTGTATCCAAATCTTCACCTGGATTTTCATCAATCACAATCACGCGTTTGTCACCAAATTTCATGTCGGTAGTATCTGGTTTTACAGGCTCTTCCACCTGAGAGAAACCAATTACACTCATCAGAACAGTCAGGGTAGTCAAAAGAAGGTTTTTCATAATCGTATGTTTTAATCGTTAAACTTGTTTTGCTTTGTTTGTCGTGGGACGCCCTGCTCCTCCGGTTAGTTACACAAAATCTCAAATTTTTTCTTATTTATTGATTTTCAGTCATCTATTCGCCCTTAAATTTGACCGCTTAACAAAGATTCAGACCTTTTGTGATTTAGCCTTTTTTACAAATACAACGTTCGTCTGTAACTTCACGTCCTGATAAACGTCCCACTAACACATCACATCCTTTTCACCTGGTGAGAAAACTGTTGTTTATCATATTGACTTTCTGCTTTAGCCAGTATTCTATGGTTCCGGTTTTGGCGTGCCATGATCCCATCAAAAAAACGCAGAAGGAGAACAATAAAGATGAAGAGCAAGACGAACCCAATATGGATGGCGTTGTGGAAGTCAGTTTCAAAATAGACAACGAAGGCAAGGTTCAGATCATCAATATGAACTCTACCAGTCCGCAACTTGCCGAATACGTTATCAAAAAGCTCAACAAAATCCAATTGCAACAAGGCGACTCTCAGGTGGGCAAAATCATCCGCTACCGGTTTGTGTTTAAGAAGCAGGCGTAGGGTTGGTAGTTGGTACTCAGTAGTTGGTAATTGGTAGCTTCGCGTTTTAGATCCAACCTTCCATTTCTAACGGAATTTTCAAGAGTCTTTTTTCTAGAGTCTATAATCTAGAGTCGCAAAAAGCAACCGTCCTTTGTAACCGCAGAGCTTGCTGTGCAAGGGTTTGAGATCAGGTTTTGAATAGTTGGAGAACGCACAGGAAGCATAACTCCTTCGTCGTGCGCTTCTGTGCAGGCAGAGATCGCTTCGCGATTAGTTCAACCAAAGGGCAGTCGCATATCGCTGTACGCAATTCGCATTACGATCACAGTCTTTTATCTGGAGTCTAGCGTCTTGAGTCTCACCTCAACCAACTCGTTGCCCCTTCGCATATCGCAAATCGCAGTACGCATATCGCATCTCGCGCTTCGCGCTTCGTTTTAACATCTTCTCGCATTTCGTTCACGTTTTTTCAATGTAATTCTTGAAGTTGGTTAACATGAACAATATTTCTTTGGCCCCGAATTGAAAAACCAAATAGTGCAAAACTCACAAACAAAACACGTATCTGAATCCGTTGATTACAGCGACTTTCAGAATCTTGATAACGACTGGGGCATTGCGTCCAATAATACTAAATGTATCCAATCTCATTTTAAAAATTGAATGTGTTCGGATTCGTACAACACGCAAAAATTCAAATTGTGATTCGTTAACAAACCAATATGCAGCAAATAAAGTAACCGCCAATCATAGTTTCAAACCACCAAAAAACCAATCATGAAAAAAATCCTTTCAATCTGTATGCTCCTGATAATAGGACTGCATATGCCGGCATTCGCAGCAGACAAAACAGATGCGAATCGCGAACAAACCAAACAAATGCTCGACAAAGAAATTCAGAAACATGTTTTCTTTCCTGTGCTAAGCGCTGCAACAACAAATGCCACAGTGGATGTGATACTTCGAATAAATGCATCTGGCAATGTAGAAGTAGTATCTGCTAACTCAACCAATGAACAGATCAAACTCTTTGTACAAAAGCAACTCAGCGAGATCACACTCAATAAAGAAATAGTACAAACCGGTGAAGTATTTCATTATCGATTTAGTTTCAAAAGACAAGCATAACCGGAATTGTAAAAAATAATTTCAGAATCGTGTAACTTTTTAAAAACTGGAGCGCCTTATGATCGAAATCAGCCTGAAAAACTGATTCAACCAAAGCACAAACAAAAAAAAGCACCGTTATGAAAGCACTCGCAGCAACCCTGGCCCTGTTCATCGCAACACTTACCATGAACGCCAACGGCAATGGAATTCTGAACAAAGGCAAAGAAAAGAAAAACACATTTCGCGAAGCGGTTACACGCCAAATCAACAAACACCTCTTCTTTATCACAGAAGACGGACAAAAAGTTGAAGGCAACGCAGATGTGATGCTGCAGGTTATGCCAGAAGGTGATGTGCATGTGGTGCTGATCCAAACCAAAAACCCGCTCGTGAAAAAATTCATCGAGAACCAGGTGAAAAAAATGAAGATTGATAAAGCAGAAGTCGTGACAGGACAAATACTAAAATACCGCTTTGTTTTCAAAGCGCGCAACTAAGGCAAGTAGATTTCATAATAACAAACAGGTTTAAAAAAAGGAAGCCGCGGTCATAAAGATGACCGCGGTTTTTTGTTTTCAACCTGGATTACTCACATCACCAATATTCCGCAGGAATCTTAATGACCTTAATTCCTTAATGGTGAAAATTAAGCGCAGGATGCGCCCTGTGGAACTTTAAACCTTTGTGTTGAAAGTTTGCTGAGCTATTCTAAGCCACAACAATTCCTGGGTTTTCGGCTGAATACTTTCTAAAGTCCCGCCCATAGCCACTTCCACAACAATTTGAAAATAATTTCATATTTCCTGTAACTAATTTTTATTCCCGGTCGCCTTATGCATGAATTCGGTTCAAACACGGATTCAAAACCAAACCGATAAAAATCAAACGTTATGAAAACCTTCGCAATAGCCCTCGCACTCATCGTATCAACTCTGACAATGTCAGCTTCTGATAACGCCACTTCCAACAAAGGAAAAGGAAAGAAAAACACCTTCCGTGAAGCAGTTACCAAACAGATCAACAAACACCTCTTCTTCCTCAATGATGGAAATGAATCCATGGAAGGCCAGGCAGATGTAATGCTTCAGGTAATGCCAGAAGGCGATGTTCGTGTGGTATTGATTCAAACCAAAAATCCACTCGTTAAATTGTTCATCGAGCGTCAAGTGAAAAAAATGAAAATTGACAAAAACGAAGTGCAGACCGGTGAAATCCTCAAATACCGATTCGTCTTCAAGGCCCGCAATTAATCGCATCCCCATACCGTGATAACAGAAACCGCAGCAGAGCAATCTACTGCGGTTTTTTTGTGGCCAAACCGGTAAAGCAGCAAAGCCGTATCTTTGCCGCTCGCCATGATTCAGGGGAAAAAAGACATACGCACCATCGAAACCGAAGAACTCGTTGCTTTCTTCGAATCGCATGGCGATAAAAAATTCCGCGCCAAACAGGTCATGGAGTGGCTCTGGAAAAAAGGAGCCGGAAGTTTTGA
>JBJXFC010000095.1:0-2624 GCA_046153915.1 Flavobacteriales bacterium | reverse complement strand
CCGTTTGATTTCACTTTTGAATCCAAAAAGCTGACGTGATTCTTTTTGTTTGATCTGATCTCCATTCAAACTATCATCCAGGAAAAAAGTAAAGTTGGAAAACAATTCAAAATCATAAAAAGCCAGGCAGGCAGAGTTTTTAATAAACACATGATCACTCACATTTTTTGTCCAATCCAACACAAAATTTGTTCTTGAAGTTTTTCCCCCTTCGGTATTGTCGATAGCCCCAAAACGCCCGATAGTACCCGCCCTAACTACTCTTTCCGGAACTTGTCCGCTGGCATCCCATTTACTTGTAAAATGCGATATCTGCGCCGAAATTTGACCAGACGGTAAATTGGAAGTGTATTTGGCCATTACATTATTTCTGCTGAAATTCTGTGGACTGTCAAATGGCCCATCACTGCCGATCACATCGAGCGCAACAAAAGCCGTGCTTTTTTCTGTGCTCAACACATTGAACATAGATAGAATTCTCGAACTGTTGAATTGTCCGGCTTCAAGCTTTATTATTCCCTCATCAAGCCGGTTTTTTGTTTTGAAATCAACATAACCCGCCGTATTGAAGTTGCCCTGTTCTGCGAAGTAGGGCCCTTTTCCAAAATTGATTTTATCAATCGTTTCAGGGATGATGAAATGAAGGTCTGCATAGCCCTGGCCATGGGCATGAGAAACCATATTCACGGGCATTCCGTCTACATTGATG
The DNA here is from genome assembly GCA_046153915.1 of Flavobacteriales bacterium. GTDB lineage: Bacteria > Bacteroidota > Bacteroidia > Flavobacteriales_D > Sanyastnellaceae > JANNVZ01. Next base: position 1,915 of record JBJXFC010000095.1, on the reverse strand, counting down.
CTAATATCCGTTCCATGGTCGATGTCGAAGCCACGAAGAAAAATCTGCTCGGCTTTGCCACCGCCCGCATGTTGCCCAATAAACAATCCAGGCACTTTGCGAAGTACCTCCTGCGAATTATTGACCGGCGCTGTTTGCAAATCGAGTTTTGTTATCAGGCACAGCGCATCAATGCCCTCGGTAATTACAATATCACTTAGGCCAATCTCTTTTTCGTGCAACACTATGCGAAGTGGGTTTTCGGCATCTTTGACAACAAAAGCGAGTTCCTCGAACGCCACGTGACTAAAAAGAAGTGTGTCGTTTTTGGACACTGCTGTTATCTCAAAAACCCCGACAGCGTTTGTATGTGTATGCCTTTCGGAACCCCTCACAAATATGTTTACATTCTCAATAGGTTTTCCGTCTTCACCGTATACTGTTCCGCTCAAAATCTGGGCGTTTAAGTGGCTTGTAAATGACAAGAATAGGAGAATAGGTAGAAGTGATTTCATAGGGAAAGGATTGTTAGTTCTTATACAAAAATGCTAAAATCAACGAATGGCAAGAGCGCTTGTGTTGTCTATTTTTAATTGGAGGTAAGGATTACTTTCAATTGCACGACGAACAAATTGTTCTCCAACTTTGTTGTTCCCATTGGCTTTGTAAATAGCTCCAGCCAACATCAGAAGTTCGGGGTTCTGGCTGCCCGTAGCCATCGCGAGTGAGAGATGTTGTTCGGCCTCGGCCATCATTCCTTTTTGAAAATAAATATCTGCCATCACTTTGTTCACGTCGATATTCATCGGTCGCACATCGTATTCCTTCTTCGCGTATTCAAGCGCTTTGTTTGTGTCGCCAATGAGGTTGAGGTATAGTTTGGCATATTCGAGGTTCATCACATGGCCTTTCGCTTCGTCATCAGCCATCATCACAAGTACTTCTTCAATTTTCTTTTGAGCTAATTCAGCGCGGTTTGTTTCTTTATAGAGATAAGCGAGCTCAGCATAAAATGATACTTCAGGAATTATAGCAGCAGCTTCTAAAAGCAGGCGTTCTGCCTCTTGCAAATTGCCTTTTTTCTTTTCTACAGAAGCAAGTCCGGCAATGGCAAATGGGTAGTCTGGGCGCTCCATTAATGTGTTTTTATATTGCATTTCAGCACTCATTATGTCGCCATATGTTTCGTGTATTTCACCCAGCGTATTGCGTGTCCAGGCGAGATTCTCATATCCTGCATAACCTGATTCCACAGCCATATTCATGACTTCGATCGCACCGTTGGGATCACCATGAATTTCGCGCAGATAGGATGCCCTTGAATATGAAATGAGATCGGGACGGATGTCCATCATTTTTTCAGCCATCTTAACAGCTTCGGCATAATTTCCGAGCTCTACGTTGGCATCTACTAAAGCGCCGTATATCTGCGCAACATTGGGGTTCAGTGCCACCGCTTGTTCAGCAGTTTCTTTTGCCTTTGCAAATTGATGCAACGAAAGATAGACCGATGATTCGAGTGACAATGCCTTAAAACGAATTTCATCCGTGATCTGAAGTGACATCACATGATTGAGTATGCCAAGTGTCGATGGATAGTAGTATCCATGTTCGCCGGTTACACGTGCTTCATTGATAAAAATTTCAGCAAGACGGATATAGGATTCAAAGTCGTTTGAATTGTTGTTGATTTTGGCTTTTGTAGCACCAACAACTTCCATTGTTTTTTGCCACTCTCCAGTCTCGCTTAATTTGCCTGAACGTGGGAGTAATTCTGGGATGACATAAGCAGTAGTTTCGGTTTTTGTGTCTTTACGTGAAGCACCAGCGGGGGTGCATGACTGAAGAAAAGAAGCTATGCCGATGGTTGCAATTAGCACCAGCATGTATATTGGATTGCACGTTTTCATATTCATTTTGGTTTAGAGTTGAATTG
>JBJXFC010000085.1:0-4191 GCA_046153915.1 Flavobacteriales bacterium | reverse complement strand
TTCATTGACTCTGGAAGTTCCAATGCTGCTTCCTCCGCAATTGGGTTTTACAAAACAGGGCAATCCGACATTCTGAATAACAAAAGAAGCGCTGTAGGGTTCTGTGCGTTTGAGTGTAAGACTTTTGGCAACAGAATATCCCATGCTGCCCAGTGTGCGCGTGGTGAGTTTTTTGTTGAAGGTGAGCGCCATGTTTCCGGTAAGGCCAGTTGTGCATGGAATTCCAAGCATTTCAAAATAGCCCTGCATCAATCCGTCTTCTCCGGGCGTACCGTGAATAATCATAAATACACCATCGAATGTATGTTTCTTCCCCAGAACAGTTACGCTGAAGTCATTTTTGTCCACCGCTGTTTCTGTGCCTTCTATTTCGGCATACCAACGGTCGCGCAACACCACAATTTTGGTGGGTTCGTATTTGCTGCGATCAATATTGTGCATCACCATGTTGGCACTGCGCATGCTCACTACACTTTCTCCGCTATATCCGCCACAAACCACAGCAATTTTTTTCATAGAGACTGATTTTATTTGGTCAAATGTGCAACGACAATCTACACGGGCCATGGTTTTTGAGCACCTCCTTTAAACAAAGCTTCGTTAAAACTTCTCCGACTATCAAAAAACCACCGAATTCCCCGATTTTCCTGCTATAATTGCGCAAATACTCAATCGAAATGAAAAGATTTGTTCTGCTGGCTTTGCCGCTTACCATGTTTTTGACTGCATTTACGCCAGATTCTGGTCAAAATACATCGCCATACACCTTTACCATCATTAAAAACAATGCGGCTGGTGGCACCGAGGATCAATGTTCTACGGGTACTTGCTGGAGTTTTGCCACGGTCTCTTTTCTGGAGTCAGAGATTATTAGAAAAGGAGGAAAGGCTGTCGATCTAAGCGAGATGTATAATGTACGCGTTAACTACTCGAAAAAAGTGGATAGTTATATCCGCTTCCAGGGCAGACAGCAATTTGGACCCGGCGGACTTAGTCACGATGTGATTGATGTTTTGAGAAGCAACGGCATTGTTCCCGAAGCTGCTTTCAGTGGATTTCTTCCCGGACAAAAAGAATACGATCACAGTACTCTCGATGCGCTTCTCGAATCGGTGGCGAAAACCATTCTCGATAAAAAATTGAACGAATACAGCAGCGATTGGAAAGTGAGTGTGGAAGGAATTCTGGACGCTAACATCGGAAAAATTCCAACCGAATTTGAATTTGCAGGAACAAAATACACGCCGGCTTCTTTCCGCGATGCGATGAAGTTAAATGCAAACGACTACGTGAGTTTTACTTCATTCACACATCATCCATTCTACAGTTCGTTTGTATTGGAAGTGCCAGACAACTGGGCCAAAGGTTCTTATTACAATGTTCCGCTGAACGAAATGCAACTTATTCTGGACAACGCCATCGACAATGGATATACCGTTGCGTGGGATGCAGATGTTAGCGAAAAGGGATTTTCGTTCAAAGAAGGTGTTGGTATACTTCCTGAAGCGGATCTGGCAAAAGATGAAATGTTCAAATCCATTGTGGCAGAAAAGAATGTATCACAAGAAATGAGACAAGAGGCTTTCGACCAATTCAAAACTACGGATGATCACCTCATGCACCTTACCGGAAAAGCGAAGGATCAAAATGGAAACATCTATTACCTCACTAAAAACTCGTGGGGTACTTCCAATCTATTTCAGGGATACCAATACATTTCTGATAATTATTTTCAGATGAAGACTATAGGAATCATGGTTCACAAAGACGCTGTGCCAGCAGATATCCGCAAAAAAATGGGACTTTAATAGAAATAGTTTTTTGATCCCGACCAAATTTTAAATTGAAAAATCTTTAAATGAAAGCAAAAACAATTTTTATCATTCTCTCTGTTCTTGGAGTGAGCGGAATAGCCTTGTGGTTTTTCTCACAGAAAAGCGATAAACACCTTAAGTTGATTCCAAAGGATGCCTTGTTTGTAGGTACTGCCGATTGGGCGGGTTTGGCAAAGAAGGCGGATTTTGCCAAGATCAGCGAATCTGAATTTTACAAAAAAATTGAAACGGAAACTCAGGATGAAGAACCGGAACTGAATCGTCAATTCAAAGAAATTCTGAATAACCCGGGGTCTACTGGTATTAATCTTTTTTCCGAAATCTATTTTTATGTGACCAATCTGGAGAACGTTACCTACACCGGATGTGCTATCGCCATCAAAGATGTTGGTCGTTTCGAACAAATGCTTATGCGCATCGAAAACAATCTGCATATTCAGGTGGGTTACAATTGTCACTACACTTCAGTGAATTCGCAGGTTGTAATGGCCTGGGACGAAAACAGTGCGTTTATCGCTTTTGCAGACAGCTATCGCCTCGAAGACAATTGGCACAGAATGTTTGCCGAATGGTCGTTCGGTCAGCTTGAAGAACAAACTATGAAGAATCATGCTATATTTAAAGACATGATGGACGATGGTGGAGATGTTCGGGCATTTATCAATGGTCCTGCGATTTTGCAGTCGCTGAAACGTGAACTGAGAGGTGAAGCATCGCTGATGACAAAAAATATGGCTTTCCTCGAAGACAATTACATGATGATGGGTCTCAATTTCGAAGACGACGCCATTGTATGGGATATGAAGGTCAATTCACTCAATCCGGAAATGGAAAAATGGACTGAATTGGGGGCAGAAGGATTGTCGGATGCTCACATGAGCCTGATTTCCGACAAGGCTATTTCGGTTGGTGCGCTATCCATTCACATGGATAAATTTATGGCGCACCTGATGCAATTTCCCGATGCGAAAAAGGAAGTTGATAAAGCGTTGCAGAGCATGGAAATGAGTTTGGATGAATTTACATCTGCTTTTAGTGGCGAGCTTTCTATCGCATGGAATGGCTTTTTACCAATGCCGGAAAGGCCGAAGGAGTTGGTTTTCGAAGAATTGTTGCAGCTTTCTCCCGAAGCCTACAGCGAATATCAGAATCGGATGTGGGCGAGCAGCAGAGGTCCGGTACCGGCCTATTCCATTAGTTTTTCTTCCTCCAACAAAGATGCACTGCGCAAATTGATGGACAAACTGGTGAGCAAAGAGGAAGCAATCAAAGAAAATAACGGCGACTATACGGTCGATTTGGGACGCTTGTATTATCGTGGATTTGCATTGCGTATGGTGGAAAATCCTATTGGTTTTTCACTTACAAATGATACTACCATGGCTGAAAAATTGCGCAATGGAAATGCCGGTGGTCCATCGGCTCCTGTGAAGGATTTTCTAAAGGGAAAAACCTTTGCATCTTACTACAACCTGGATATTGCGAGCTACCCAGATTCCATGGGAAAAACATTTCTGAATTACGCCGGATGGGGCGAAGCGGGCGACGATGCCATGGTCATTTTTAAAAGTGCATCTTTTTATGGTGGTATCGAGAAGTCGGAGCTTAGAGTCGATTTGCGCAGCGGACCGGATAACAGCTTGCACGAAGTGATTATGCATATTGGAAATACTTACATCGCTTCACAAAAACGCATGGAGGAATTGCGAAATCAAATGGAAAAGGAAATGGAATTGCAAGAGGAATCATGGCAAGAAGCGGATGTAGAAGCTGTTCCTCCTCCGGTAGTTGAAGAATGGAATCCATAGACGATTGCAGTTATTACAACTCATGACCTACCAATTGCACTATGTCAAACCAGCATTTCTTTCTGATAAAGAAGAAATAGCTGGTGATATTTGGAATAAGGATTTAAAGTTAGGATCCGGCAAACGGTATCTGATTCGCGCATCATCGGGCAAAGGGAAGAGTTCCATTGTAGGATACCTTTTCGGCACACGAAAAAATTACGAAGGAACTATTTCATTGAACAGTGAAACGTTGGAACAAATTACGAATCAACGTTGGAGTGAATTGCGTCAACAAAAGCTGGCGTGTATGTTTCAGGAATTGCGCCTCTTCGAAATGCTCACGGTGCGCGAGAATCTTCAAATCAAATTGAATCTTCAGTCAACGTATTCGATCACTGAAGCAACTGCATGGCTTGATGAATTGGGCATGCATGGCTTTTTGGATCGCACTGTGAATACATTGTCGCTTGGTCAGCAGCAGCGTGTCGCTCTGGTGAGAACACTGCTTCAACCCATGGAATGGCTGCTTCTTGATGAACCTTTCAGCCATCTCGATGAAAAGAATA
>JBJXFC010000083.1:0-2792 GCA_046153915.1 Flavobacteriales bacterium | reverse complement strand
TCGTTTGTTTTTGAAAATAATTTATGAACCCGTTTAAAAGTTTTTTACATCGCGTTACCTGCACAAGTACTTCCTGTAATTGACTTTCTGAAATATATTCTAAATCAAAGGATATTATCAATTGTGTTTCTATTTCATACAGTGATCCGCGTGCTATGAAGAAGAATTGAATGGAGTCTTTCGAATGATTCCTGCCTGATCCTTCCGCTATATTAGATGGTACTGAAATCGCGGCTCTTCGCAATTGGTTGGTTAATCCAAACTGTTCTTCCTTTGGAAAAGATTTACTGAGTTGATAAACGCTTTTTACCAACAGCCTACTTTGTTTCCAAACATCTAAATCTCGATATGAATTAATCTCATTCACGAAAAACGATTAACGAACCACCAACAACGATCAATTCAACATTTCATAAATCCCCGCCACTCCTTGTCCTCCGCCTACACAGGCCGTCACCATTCCATATTTTTTATTTTGTCTGCGTAGTTCGTTGAAAAGTTGTACTGACAAGCGCGCACCCGATGAACCGAGTGGATGACCCACTGCAATGGCACCTCCGTTTACGTTCAGTTTAGATCGATCAATGCCCAATTCTTTTACGACTGCCAAAGATTGTGCGGCAAAAGCTTCATTCAATTCAATCAAGTCGATGTCTTGTAATTTCAATCCAGCTATTTTGAGTGCTTTAGGGATAGCTGCCACGGGACCAATACCCATGATTCGTGGATCAACGCCTGCGGTGGCGTAGCTCACCATACGAGCGATGGGTTTTAGATTCAGTTGCTTCACCATTTTCTCGCTCATCACAGCTACGAAGGCAGCGCCATCCGAAGTCTGTGAAGAGTTTCCCGCAGTTACAGATCCGCCAACCGCAAATACGGGTTTCAATTTTGAAAGTCCTTCAAAGGTGGTGTCTGCCCGAATACCTTCATCTTTATTGACTGTGTATTCGCGTGTTTGTTTCTTCATGTTTTCATCTACAAACACCTCCTTGACAGTGATGGGCACCACTTCATTAGTGAATTTTCCAGCTTGCCATGCGGCAGCTGCTTTGGCGTGTGACTCTACAGAAAATTGATCTTGCTCTTCGCGTGTAACGTTAAATTGCTTCGATACTTCTTCGGCCGTCAAGCCCATACTGGTGTAGTACGTAGGATTGTCTTTGGCAATAGCATAATTTAATGCCGTCTTAAAACCCATCACCGGAACTAAAGACATGGACTCTGTGCCACCTGCAATAATCACATCGGCCTGCCCTGCATGTATTCTCGCACTCGCGATAGCAATTGACTCCACGCCTGATCCGCAGTAGCGATTGATCACCAAGCCTGGTGTATCTAGCCCCATTGAAAGCAATGCGATGATTCTTCCCATCTGCATGCCCTGCTCCGCTTCGGGAACCGCATTGCCAACGATGAGATCATCGACCATTTTATTCTCCAACCCTGGGATTGATTTCACCAAGTGCTTAATTACATCCGAGGCCAGATCATCGGGCCGTACAAAACGAAATCCTCCTTTTTTTGCTTTGCCTACCGCTGTGCGGAATCCGGCTACAATGTATGCGTCCATAGTTTTGGTTGTTCGTTGTTAGTTATTGGTTGTTCGCAGAGGCTGCTCGAATAAACGAACAACCACCAACGAACAACGATTAATTTCTCAATGGTTTTCCTCCCGTTAATATTGCCTGAATTCTTTCCAGCGTTTTCTTCTCGCCAGTTAGTGACAAGAATGCTTCTCTCTCCAAATCAAGTAAATATTGTTCACTCACTTCTTGTGGAGAAGTCAAATCGCCTCCGCACATAATGTTGGCTATCCACTTGGATACTTTTGCATCATGTTCAGAAATGTACTTGCCCATTCTCATTCCTTGCAAGCCCGCCAAGAACAACGCTTGACCGGTGCGTCCTTGTACTTTAATATTCCGCGCTTGCGGCTGCATCGTGTAACCTGCTTCTACCAGATCAAGCACGGCCTGCTTTGCATCCGCAATCTGTCTGTCTTTATTCATTGACACACGATCGAGTTTTTTGAGAATACCAAACTCGCGTGCCTCCCCAGCTGAGGTCGCTACTTTTGCTGTCGCAATGGTCATGAACGCATTTTGAAGTGCATTCAATTCCACATCACCTTCCTCCATTGAATCACTAACACGTTTCGTAAACTCTTTGGTTCCACCTCCGCCTGGGATTAGTCCAACACCTACTTCTACCAAACCGATATAAGTTTCAGCTGCTGCTTGTGCTATGTCTGCATGCATGGTCATTTCACAACCGCCTCCTAAAGTTCTGCCTTGTGGACAAACCGCCACAGGCACACCGGAGTAACGAATACGCATCACCGATTGTTGGAAAGCCTTGATCATGAAATCGATCTCATCATAATCCTGCTCAATGGCATACATAAACACCAAGCCCAAATTTGCTCCCAGCGAAAAGTCTGCACCTTGATGGCCGATCACTAATCCTTTATAATCTTTCTCCGCCATGTCGATGGCTTTGTTCATTCCCTCAATGACTGCACTGCCTAATGTGAAGCTCTTACTGTGCCAGCCGAAGTTGAGCACTCCATCGCCCAGATCAATAATTTTTGAATCTGCATTTTTCCAAACGATATTCTCACTCTTATTTTCTAAGATGATGAAGCTTTCTCTTCCGGAAATTGACTTATAGGTTTTGGTAGGAATGTCGTAGTATTTCTTCTGACCACCTTCTGCTTTGTAGACGGATTTGTTTCCTGAAGCAATCATGTCATAAACCCACTGGGCTGGTTTATATCCGGCTGCTTCCAT
>JBJXFC010000076.1:0-3592 GCA_046153915.1 Flavobacteriales bacterium | reverse complement strand
AAATAAATTCAACATGAAATTCTTGCAAATTACCACAGCGGCAGTTCTTGCTTTCGCTCTTTCTCTCACCTCTTGCACCGAGACTCCACCTCCTGCTCCGGCAGTTGTAGACAACACACCGGCTGTTCTCAAAGGTGACCAAAACCTCAAAGTAGATGTTGCAGCAAGCACATTGCATTGGAAAGGAGACATGCTCGGACTATACAGTCACGAAGGCAATATCAATATCACCAGCGGCAATGTTGTATTGAAAGATGGCAAAATCTCTGGTGGTACTTTTGTAATCGATATGGCAAGCATCAAACCAACGGATGCTAACTACAATCCAAAAGAAGGTAAAACAGCAGAAGTATTGGTAGGCCACCTCAGCAGCCCTGATTTCTTTGACGTTGCAACTAATCCAACAGCATCATTTACTGTAAACTCAGTAACAGGAAGCACAGGCAAAGGCACATTGACTTTGCGTGGCAAAACCGGTGAAGAAACATTGGAGAATGTTGTTGTAACTCCTGATGGTGATGGCGTGAAAGTAACAGCTTCATTGAAAGTGAACCGTCAGAACTACGGTGTAGCTTATTCAACAGGTGCAAAAGACAAAATTCTTTCAGATGATCTTTCTTTGGAAGTTAGCCTTGTTGCTAAAAAATAATATGATCATTGATCAAATGAAAAGACTCGCGAAAGCGGGTCTTTTTTTTGGGGTTGAGGGTTATCTTTGGTTCTGGTTCTGAACCAAATTCCCATCCGAATGAAAGCGATGTACCTGGAAAAAATAGCGCGTCTGAAGGAAGAAATCGAGATGTTTAAAAAATCAAAACTCTATGAGACTTCCATCCCCATGCGCACCAACATAAAACTCGTAGAAATTGCCATTCTTCTTGCGGAGCTCAAAATAGATTGCAATCGTTCGCTTCGAGAAAGTGATGGATTCTATTTTGAAGGTTGTTATCTTGTTTCTTATGATTGTGGGTCAGAATGGAAAGATTTGGCAGACCTCTATTGCGAAATTTGTGACATTGTCAAGAAAAAATAAATTTCTGAAAGCTTAACCGTTGGCTAATGTCAACTGAGCTAGGTTTCCGTTTTACACCGCCGCGCAAATTCCGAAATCAAACAATGTTTTTACATCTGGCCGAAAAAGACGGTCAATAATCAAATCAATTGCAGATGGTCACTTATGAATCCTGAAAAAAGGATAATACCTCTTCTATCGAATCTTCACATACTTCGATTCTTCTGTAACACAATACCGGTGCGAATTAAAAAAAGCATCATGTAACAAAAAACAACTCAGGCAAATCGTGTCGCCGTTCTGCCGAATCGGGACAGTTATCTTTCTTAGATCGATATTATCTGATTCAAGATTGCCCACTTCATATTTACCTTCCTGAAACAACAACTTACCGGATCGGTGCATGCTCCAATCACCGATAGTATCATTGGTTGGGTAGGATGGAAAAATGTAGCAATTTATGCTATCGGAATTCTCATCAATCTCAATTCCGTAACACCAGTCGTGCACCTCTGAAATATATCGACCCGGATCCAATTTTGGTTCGGATCTGCATGAAACAATAAAAAGAGAAATGACTAAATAAGAAGTGTATTTTTTCATACTGCACAAACAATTAAGCAAGATCAATATCAAACTGCGCGATTCAAATGAGAAAAGCGATGTACAGAATTTCTCCGTTGCAAAAATTCAACGGTACGAACTACCCCTTCACAAACCGTTTTGCTATCATCTCACCATTTTGCATCAGCACCATCTCATACACACCTGCACTCAAATCTGTGATATCGATTACGGACATGGATGATGACATCGAAAGATTGCGAACCAACTGCCCATGCGCATTCACGATCATCAGCGTATAAGCTCCCTGCGCATCGGAAGTAATTGTCAAACGATCTTCTGCGGGATTGGGATACAGGACAAATGAAAAGGATTCCTTTTCATCTACACCCGAACAATTATCTACTACAATGGTCTGGGTGCTTTGGGATGTACAACCGAATTCATTGGTGTAGGTATAGGAAATATTCTGTGCACCATCCATTCCAATGGATGGCGTAAATGCGGAACCACTTACTCCTTCACCGCTGAACACACCACCCGTTGGAGATGCTGAAAGACTTAAGCTACCTGCGTTATCGCAAATCGTTTCCTGACTTAGTTCAAAATTAATGGCTGTAAAATCATTCACTTCTACAACAACTGTAATCTGACTTGCACATCCAAAATCACTGATTCCATCTAAAGTAAGAATAAGATCAGCAGCGGGAGTAACTTCTATTACCGCATCAACTTCGTCGATGCTCCAGAAGTATTGACTTGCGCCTGTCGCTTCCAATGTCGTTGACTCGCCAGTGCACAATGTGAGATCGCCTTCAATAGCCAGATCAGGCAATGGATTGATGATTGCGCTTTCAGCGTATGTCATGAGACATCCTTTCGAATTGATTCCAGTAACTGAAATCGGACCAGATTCTGCCAATGCATAATAGGTCATCAAACCGAGAGTATCATTGTCCCACACTGGATTTTCGAGTCCATTGATCGTGGCAATTATTGTGTCTCCCGGACATACGGTTAAATCGCCTGTGATATCAACATTCTCTCCTGTCAAAACTGTTATGTCAGCTTCCGCTGTTACGTCGCAACCATTGATATCCGTTCCGGTAACCCAGATTGTGGTATTTTCATTGAGAATATAATCCACCGTATCACCTGACGAAGAATTGCTCCAGGCATAGTCAATTGCTCCTGTGGCTGTCAACGTGAGAATTTCACCGGGGCAAACATCTTCTATTCCTTCAATGACAACAGGTTCGGTTTCAAACACCGTAAGATCGACTGTTAATGTTGTTACACAACCGTTCAAGTCAGTTCCTGCCACAGTAATTGTAGAATCAAATTCAATATCCAAAACGAATGCTTCTGAAACAAAATCATCATTCCAAATAAATGTTTCAGCACCACTTGCAGTCAGGTAAATTGAAGTACCTTGACAAGCCTGTGTATTTCCAGTTAACTCTATCACTGGATTTTCATATGCAAGAATGCCCCACGACGTTTCCGCTGTGCATCCATTTGAAGCTGTTCCAATAACACCAATTTCCATTGTATCTGTAACTTCAACGCTGATCGATGCACCAAAATCACCGGTACTCCAGGCATACGACTCAGCGCCTTCAGCAGTAACTTCAGCAACATCATTGACGCATGCAACAGCATCACCATTCAAAATCAACTGTGGAATTGGCAATAGATTTATCTGAACACAGGTTTCAGACGAACATCCAAATTGATCTTCACCTGTTACGCACACATTAGCATCAGCCAGTGGCGAGTAGTTGATCGTGCTGGCAGTAGAACCGGTGCTCCACTGATAGAAAACGCCTCCTGCGGCCTGAAGTGTTGTTGAAGAACCCATGCAAACATCTGTATCACCGCTTACGATTATTTCCGGATTTTCATGCAGAATAATTTCGATGCAATCAGTGGATTCACATCCATTGCCATCCGTTCCGGTGACACACACTGACATATTCGACTGTGGCGAAACGACAATGACATCCGTAAACTGTA
>JBJXFC010000068.1:0-9878 GCA_046153915.1 Flavobacteriales bacterium | reverse complement strand
CAGGAAGATGCCATTCAAGTAGATGGAAACAACATTATAGACGTTTACAATGCGGTAAGAAAAGCTGCAGAAAGCATTAGGGAACGTCCGCGCCCAATCTTGATGGAGTTTATGACGTTTCGTTTGAGAGGTCACGAAGAAGCCAGCGGAACAAAATACTATCCTGAAGGCCTTATAGAACAATGGGAACAAAAAGATCCCGTTACCAATTTCGAAGCCTGGTTGATGGAAGAAGGTACTATTACAGAAGCTCAAGTTCTGGAAATCCGTGAACAACTCAAAAATCAAATCAACGCTTCACTTAAGGTTGCTTATGCCGAGCCCGATATCATGCCGTCAACGGATAAGGAATTAAATGACGTCTATAAGCCATTTGCGAATACTGAAATTGCACCTTCCACTCCAGTAAAAAGTGAAAAAAGATTTATTGATGCAATTACAGATGGACTTCGTCAAAGCATGGAACGTCATACCAATTTGGTTTTGATGGGCCAGGATATCGCAGAATACGGTGGGGTTTTTAAGGTTACAGATGGATTTGTTGCACAATTTGGAAAAGGCCGGGTACGCAATACGCCGTTATGTGAATCGGCAATTGTTGGTTCAGGCCTCGGACTTAGCATTAGCGGCATGAAAGCCATGGTCGAAATGCAGTTTGCAGACTTTGTAACATGTGGCTTTAATCAGATCATCAACAATCTCGCAAAACTGCATTACCGTTGGGGTGAACATGCAGATGTGGTGGTAAGAATGCCAACAGGAGGAACAGCCGCCGCAGGACCATTCCACAGCCAGAGTAACGAAGCCTGGTTCTTTCATACACCGGGATTAAAAATTGCCTATCCCGCTTTTCCGGAAGATGCCAAAGGTTTGCTGTGCCAGTCGTTTGAAGATCCAAATCCCGTGATGTTTTTTGAACACAAAGCCATGTATAGAAGCATAAGTGGACTGGTGCCCGATGATTTTTACACCCTGCCGTTTGGTAAAGCCAGAATGGTGCGGGAAGGCGACGATGTTACCGTTATATCTTATGGATTGGGAGTGCACTGGGCCATAGATACCTTGGATAAGAATTCGCAAATCAGCGGTGATTTAATCGATTTAAGAACGCTTGCACCGCTGGATATGGAGTGTATCTATAATTCAGTGCGCAAGACAGGCCGGGTTATCGTTTTGCATGAAGACAATCTCACAGGAGGAATTGGCGGAGAAATTGCTGCGCGTATCAACGAAGAATGTTTTGAATACCTCGATGCTCCGGTAGTGCGATGCGCAAGTCTCGACTCTCCTATTCCATTCAATGCTGAACTCGAAAAAAACTTTTTGGCTAACAAGTATTTCGAAGAGAAATTATTGAGATTGATAAAGTATTAATTGAGTTGAATTAGTTCATTTTCCTTAATCGGGGATCAAATAAAAATGAACTGACTGCTTGAATCGATATGCGATTGAAGTCAGGATGTGCGGGATTAATCAGAAAATTGAATTCCTCCACAATCAGGGAAGACGGAACACGCAGAACAGCGGATCCTGATTGATTAATCCAGGCTTCTCCAAGGACCTTGCATGCCGAACTTTGAGGAGATTTCCAATCCAATGGCAAAGAGTCAAGAGTTATTTCTTCTATAATGACATCATCCGGAATTTCAATATGCATGCAGCAATAATCGTCGGACAACATTTCCCCTGATTTGTGCACCAGGTTTTCCAAACAGGCAAGTGATCTCGACCATGACGCATAAAGCACCTGATATTGGTTTGAATTCCACCTGTTATTCATAAAGGGCGGAATCAATTTGTAAGAATGCTTTGCCCTTGCAATGCGGTAAACGATCATCGGTTTTTAGTCAGGATGAAGGTTTAGGAGAAATTGCCCCATTGTATTCTGGAAAGCTCTTCCATGATGACATCAACGCCTCTGCTGGTTTGCATAAGATCTTTTGGGAAAACGCCATTGAGTGCAATTGCCGGCTTAGACAACCAGGAGCAAAAAGACGCATAACTGCCAAACGCTTCTTTGCCTTCTTCAAATAATGCCTTCCATTTTAGAATTAACTCACTGTCATTTGGATTGAAGCGCTTTTTATCCTGAATGTAGCGCGAAAGTGTTTTTGTAGAAATATCCAATGCTTTACAGAAAAACTCTTCTTTAAAGGGTGTTATTTCTGAAAGGTGACCAACTTCTGATGCCAAAACGCCTTTTTGAGTTGAATCAAAAAAAGGGGCCCAATTGAAGGCATAAGCCAGTGGTGCACTTTCTTGAACAAGGTGGATTTCTTCTGAGACGAATGGCTTGTATGGCCTGCTGGGAGTATTCTTATTTGCCATATCTGTAATTTTGTCCAAAAATATTGTACATTTTTCCGCCTTCAAAGACTTTTCTCAATTTTAACATTTGGTACCCGCTGTCATTGATTCCACTTGTTTGCATGCTATGATGCGCATTCCCCGCGGGAAATTTGCAGATTGTATCCAGAGATTTAGGAGTTTTATGTAATATTCAAGTTTTTCATTGAAAATGATCAATTTATTCAATGTCAGTGCTATATTCGCGCCCCCGATTTTGGATGAGAAATCAATTGAAAATCAGGAAAGTTTCGGTGAAGCATTCGGCTGAAACTACAAACAACAACAAGTAAAACCCCTTCTGCTTTACTGAATGCCGCGCCACCAAAGGGCCGAAGCAGAATACAAGTAAAAAGCCGACATGGCAGAATCTAAAAGAGTTAAGGCTGAAGAAGCCGAAGAAAAAAACCTGGAAATCAACACTGAGCCTACTGCAGAAGTTGAAGTTCCAGCTGATGTGGTAATTGCATCAGAAGAGGTTCCAGTTGTTGAAGCAGTTGAAGAAATTGTTGTTGAAGTGGAAGAACCACTCGACCTCTACAGCACTGCAGACGATCAATTGTACCTCGATGACAAAGGCAATTTCAATTGGGATGCTTACGAATCAGCCGGAGGTTACAGTTCGGATGATCGCACGAAACTTGACAAAGTCTATGAAGACACTCTGAGCACTATTGCTGAGAAAGAAGTCGTAGAAGGTACAGTGGTATCTCTCAACAAAAAAGAGGTTGTAGTAAACATAGGCTACAAATCTGAAGGTGTTATTGCAGTTACTGAATTCCGCTACAATCCGGACCTCAAAATAGGTGATGTTGTGCCGGTTTATGTAGAACTTCAGGAAGACAAAAACGGACAATTAAAAGTGTCTCATAAGACAGCTCGTCTGTTTAGTGCTTGGGGCAACGTTAATCGTGCTCTGGAAAGCGGTGAGATCATCAAAGGTGACGTTAAATGCCGCACCAAAGGTGGTTTGATCGTGGATGTATTCGGAATCGAAGCGTTCCTTCCTGGTTCGCAGATCGACGTGAAACCAATTCGCGATTACGATCAATATGTTGGAAAAGTAATGGAGTTGAAAGTTGTGAAAATCAACAACGAATTCAAAAACGTTGTAGTATCTCACAAAGCTCTGATCGAAGCCGAACTCGAAGAACAGAAAAAACTCATTATGAGCGGCCTCGAAAAAGGTCAGGTTCTCGAAGGTATCGTGAAAAATATCACTACTTACGGTGTATTCGTAGACCTTGGTGGTGTAGATGGATTGATCCACATTACAGACCTCTCGTGGGGTCGTATCAACCATCCTGAAGAAATCGTTAAACTCGATGACAAGATCAACGTTGTTATCCTCGATTTCGATGATGAGAAAAAACGTATCGCTCTTGGTATGAAACAACTTTCTGCACATCCATGGGATGCTATGCAAGATCAGTTGGTTGAAGGCCAGCGCCTGAAAGGTAAAGTTGTTGTTCTCGCAGATTACGGAGCTTTCGTAGAAGTTGCTCCTGGTGTAGAAGGCCTCATCCACGTAAGTGAAATGAGCTGGAGCACACACTTGCGCAGTGCACAAGACTTCCTGAAAGTGGGCGAAGAAGTGGATGTAGTGGTGTTGAGCGTAGACAAAGACGAGCGCAAACTCTCTTTGGGTATGAAACAACTCACCCAGGATCCATGGGAAAATATCGAAGCTCGTTTTGGTGTTGAAAGCAAACACAAAGCAAAAGTTCGCGCATTCACCAACTTCGGTGTATTCTGCGAATTGGCCGACGGTATCGATGGTCTCATTCACATCAGCGATCTTTCATGGAGCAAGAAAATCAAACACCCATCAGAATTTTGTGCTATTGGCGACGAAATCGATGTTGTGGTTCTTGAGCTGGACAAAGACAATCGCCGCATCAGCCTTGGACACAAACAACTCGAAGAAAATCCTTGGGATGTATTCGAAGGAGTGTTCACCGAAGGTAGCCGTCACCAGGGTACTATCATCCGCAAGGAAGGTAGCCATGGCATCGTAGCTCTTCCTTACGGTTTGGAAGGATTCTGTATGAACAAAAACCTGAAGAAAGAAGATGGTTCTACAGCGAAAGTTGAAGAAACGCTTGAGTTCGTGATTGTTGAGTTCAACAAAAACCTCCGCAAGATCAATGTGAGCCACACAGGTACTTTCAAAGAAGAAGAGCCAGGTGCTGTAGACAACACGAAGAAATCAACAGGAAGCAATAACCGTGGTGGTAAAAAACCAGGTGCTACAAGCGAAGCTGATTCAAGTGCTGTGAAAGCTGTAAATGCTCAGGTTGAAAAATCAACACTTGGAGACCTTTCTGTACTTGCCAATCTGAAAGAGAAGATGGAAGGCGGAAACGCTGAAGAAAAAACAGAAGAATAATATCGCCTAGATAGCATTCAATCAATACTTAAAAACGCCTGGATTTCCGGGCGTTTTTTTTTGCAATATCAATTGGAAAGTCGATGATTGTGGCTGAATTCTTCGGCAGCCTGGATTGCATCCAATTCGCTATCGTATTCGAAATCGGTTTGACGCAGCACAACCTGGTGCCATTTTACAGTATACATATAGCGGCGTTGAGATTTCTGAACCTCAATTTCAAATGGGCGGTACATACGATTCTTCTTCTTATTTCAGTAGGTCAAAAAAAGTCAATAAAATGATTTTGTCAATAGTACAAAAGGCGTATTCGATGAACGGACAGAATTTATCATCGGGCGGTATGATTTAGCAAACGGTCGGTCAGAAATCAGGTATCAAAACCTGCCCGCATTCTGAATTCCTGAACCATCATGGCTGTTGCTCCCCAAAGTGTATGACCTTTGATATCGAAATAGGGTGCCATGAAGTTCACTTTGTATTTGGGTAGAAAAATCTCCTTTTCAAGAATTAGCCCTGGTTTCAGAAGTTCCTCTATAGGAAAATGAATCAATTCCACAACTTCCTGCGGATTACCAATAAACTGTGGTTCGGTGTAAGCCAGGCCTACAAAGGGCTTTACTATAAAATTGCTAGGTGGAATGTACACTTCTGAAAGTTCACCAATTATTTCAATTTCAGTAGGATGAATTCCAACCTCTTCTTGAGTTTCGCGAAGAGCAGTTTCCAATAGACTCTCCTCCTGCTCTCTTTTGCCACCTGGAAAACTCAATTGATTGCTGTGCACACCTTGACCATCCGGACGCAACATGAAAAGTGTATGCCATGCATTTGCTGCTGGGTAAATTAGCATTAAAACAGCACTTTCACGCGGTGGTGGATTTTTGAGACGCGCCTCTGAAGGAGATTCACGGACATAACTGCGCATGGATTTGAAAGCAGCATCCGGAGGAAGGTCTTTTTCTAAAATGGAAAGGAATTTTTGTTTGAAATCTGCGTTCATTCTGCAGCGGTGAAATTAAAAAATCACGGCAAAGTCATGGCAGATTATTCGCATTCACCGGTATATTTATAGCAGCCTTTGTTAATCGGGTCTGGAACCCAAAAGTTACCAGCTATATCGGTTTGGTAGGTAGATGGAAATAAGTTAACAGACCCAACCATTGCGTTCGAATTGGTATTTATTCTGAAATTCTGACCGGCTGGATCGCACAAAGATGGTGCTTGATTATTGACCATATTGAAATAGTGCAACCCGTCATCATCCACATTTACATTTGCATCAACGAGGCAATAATTGAATTCAAACTCCTGATCTCCCAGCGTTTCATTGTATAAATCCACAACAAATTCCGAAAAATCTGTGAGAAAAGCACTATTTCCAAACATGATGCAATTGCGGAAATGGGTATTCTGCAAGGTATACGTGTAGACCGTTTGTGTGGGGGTATCCACATAGTAATTGTTAAGTGCAAATGCAGGCGCTGTGCGCGCACCTCCAGCCCAATAGTTGGCAAAAGTGCAATTATCTACATGGTAACAACCACCTAAACTGAAATAGGCGCACGCCTCACCGCAGTTGCCACAAAGTAAGTTTTGCGCTTTAATTGTGGCCGTCTGTGCAACTAAACCAATTCCAGCCATATTTAAGATTTTAGTGTTAAGTATATTGCAGGAAAATTCTTCTCCATCATAAGGAGTTCCTGATAAATCTACCCAAATACCCATATTGCCGTTGCGCAATTCGCAGTTGGTAATGGTACTTCCGGGGCTGTTCTGGATCCAGATTCCTCCGCGGAAGTAATTGGCAATTTCAGAGCTCGAACCCGTTTCATAAGGTATGTCAAATTGAATGCCCCATTGCCCCGGTAAAGAAGCAAATTCTGGCTCCAATCGATCACCTTGAAAGGTTACAAGTTCTCCAAATTCTGCGCCAGCTATCAAGGTTCCACCATTCACCCAAATTCCACTTTTACCGTGCACATATACTTCAACACCTGGATTTATGGTAAGCGTACAACCCGGCAAAACCATTACCGGCCCATAAATGACGTGTGGTTTATCGTCTGTCCAAACCTCATTACAATCCAAAGGGTAAAACCAAAGACCATTTTCCTGAACAACACCATTTTCTGGAATATTGGTCCCATGGAAATAGGCATCGCGCCCCCATGCATTCAGCAATATGGATTGTTCGTTGCCATTCGTATTAAATACAAGTAAATCCTCGACCACAAACGGTACATTCACGCCACCTGGATCAACAGTCACTTCTACAAATAGCCAAATGCTGTCGTTGGGTAAAATCTCAATATTCTCCGCAATGGGACCGTCAACTCCATCAATATTAAAGCGGTATTGACTCCCACTACCCGACTGCAGATGCACATCCGAAATGATGATTGTTTCGTTGTGGCGGTTGTAAACGTGAAGGTATTGTGTAGTACTTCCAATAGTAGAAAAAACTGTATCGAAGAGCACAGAATCGTTGCTGAATTCGAGCATGGCACCGCTGTCTGTAAGAATTTTTTCTTTATGGCAACGAGAAAAAACAAGCACAAATCCGGCGAGTAGGAGAAGCAGGCTTGAGAAACGGAGTAGTAATTTCAATGGAATGACTTAGTAATTTAAAGGACGCGAATGAAATGAAGAATAGAACCTTTTATTGCATCTCGCCTCACATTTTTAATCCAATCTATTTCCTGAGCACTTTTTCTATTCTTCTGCCTCGGTTTGTTGTGACGTCGAGCAGATAGGTTCCCGGTGTATTGGGAAGCTGAATTACAATTCGATTTCCATTTGCCCTTCTGCTTTCAATCAGCTTTCCATCCATTGAGTGTACCCGAATTTCCTGTATCACATCTACTCCGGCATCGATCTGGATTTGACCGGTTGTGGTCGGGTTTGGACTCACTTTGAAATAGCCTTCAATAATTCCTGTATGGGTAAGAATGGAGTTGGTTTCATCCAGTGCAATCTGAACTGGGTCTGCACCTTCTTCGTAATACATCTCTTCAAAGAGGTTTATGGTTGGATGATCGACACTGAACAATTCATTGGTCCACTTTGGCGGAACAGTTTGATACCAAAGTTTTGCCGTAACATGCACTTCTCCATCAATTCCACTTACCGGGATGTGGTATCTGATTTCATCCGTTCCTGACCCTTCAACTCCATTGAGATGATTAAAATTGGGATCATTTGCCGCATTGCCCACGATCAAGGTAGAATCGTATGCGGCATGTTCTGTGCTAAAACCAAGTGGCACCAGACGGTTGTCTTTGAGAGTTTGGTCTGCTCTTTCCAAAACTGTAGTGAGATTGCCGTTCACATCGCCCATTACCATTTCATATATCTGCACCTGATCGTCCTCAGTTATCAGATCATAATGTGGCTCCCAGTTGCTGTCCTGTCCTTCAATTTCGAAGTTGGGAGTTATTTTTCCGGAGTGAAATAATTCATTGCCGTCAGAATCGGTCATTACAAACTCAACAAATGCAATGCGCGAAGGATATCCGCTTGGGAATTTGTGACCTGCTTCGTTGGTGAGCTTCACGGTATATCGGGCTGTATCGCCATCAATTTCACCTTCGCTTATTTCAAGCGTTGCAGTATAGTTTTGCAATTGATTTGTAGTGCGGTCAATGACGGTATTGAAATGGTCTTCGTTTGCGGTTAGTCCAAGTGTTTCGATATTGTTCTTCAACAATCCGAGCATAAAGGTATTGCCTCCTACCAGCCAGTGTTGGCCATAAGGTTCGCGGGGATAATCTTCCAAAAAGGCATAACCGGAGGCCACAACAATGGGCTCGGATGTTCTGGGCATATGGCATCCCTGACACTCACCTTCGTAATTATCCTGAGCATTGTAAGAACTGTTCAGCCATTCGTGATACGTTGCCTGCTCAATGAATTGTGTGCCTGTCAATTCTCCATCAAGATTTACCGTATTGGTAAGCAAAGTATGGCAACCGGCGCAGGTTTCGCTTTTGGAAAATTTCTCATGAGGAACCGGAGTTCTGCCAACAAAACTTTGCATCGCGGAAGAAAACATGGGGAAATCTCCGGGTTGAATATTGAATACAGGTCCCCAGACCGTATCGGCATTGTAGAACAATTCACCACTGAAATTAAAACCTGCCGATTCGATTTGTTGGGAATGGCATGCGCCACAAGCTACACCATCATTGGCAACGCTATCCTCATCGATCATCGCCATTGTAAAATCTTCTATACCGTCGTGCAATGCGGCATATTTTCCCTGAGGGGCATGGCAAGAAGTACATTTATTTACAAGTGCTGATTCGTGCTCTGGATTAACCGAAACTTCATGCGCAACTTTGGCTCTCCAAAGTGGATCTTTGCTGCTGTTGGCCATCATCGTGCCGCGCCAATTTTCGGCAGCGCTAACATTTTCGCCTTCGTCTGTTACATTGGCAATTCCAAATGGGTCAATTCCATGACATCCTCCGCATTTTCCAGATCCAATAAAAAGGCTATTGACGCCCGTAGGCAGATCTCCAGCCAGCATGGAACGGAATTCAAGTAATTCCGCATCGTTGTGATAGCCTATCGGTTTGGTCTTGCTGTAAGCAGCGGTAAAAACAATCACAATCCCTGCACATGCAGAGATTACAAGGAATTTGGTATTTCTGGGCTCAAACTTCCACATAGACTTTTTGGATAAATTTTCGTGTCACACTTGGGATGCGAAATGTATGCTCACAGATGCTTTGACAAAAATGATAAATATTACCCTAACGTTTAATGGCAGAAACTTCAACGACCTTCTTCAACCAATTGAAGTTAAAAACTTCGTCTTTTTGCATAACTCTAACAAAATCAAGATAAAAGCATTATACTTCGCCTGTCCGCATGGAAAAAACCGCGGTGGTTTAGCATTTTTTTTTTGTAAGTGCACTTAGAATCTTAAAGATTGTCTACATTTGCGCCCCTGTTAAAAAAACGAAGGCGTTGAAATGTACGTCTAAAGTTCTTTGAAATACCTGATTTTATTGCCGGTGTAGCTCAGCTGGCCAGAGCAGCTGATTTGTAATCAGCTGGTCGGGGGTTCGAATCCCTCCACCGGCTCTTTTTTCTTTTCAAGCCACCAAAATGAAAAGAAAGTTTGGGGAGATAGCCA